>NZ_BADD01000319.1 GCF_000333455.1 Rhodopseudomonas sp. B29 | reverse complement strand
CGCTCGGCGCGCTGATCATCGCGCTCGGCCTGTTGGTCGACGATGCCATGATCGCCGTCGAGATGATGGTGGCTCGACTGGAGGTCGGGGATTCGTTGTCGAAGGCAGCGACTTATGTTTACACGTCGACGGCCTTCCCGATGCTCACCGGCACGCTCGTCACCGTGGCTGGCTTCATTCCGATCGGCCTCAACAACAGCGCCGCCGGCGAATTCACCTTCACGCTGTTCGTTGTCATCGCGGTGTCGCTTCTGACCTCGTGGATCGTCGCGGTGCTGTTCACGCCGCTACTCGGCGTCACCATCTTGCCCGACAAGATGAAGCACGCGCACGAGAGCCGGGGCTGGTTCTTCGCCGGCTTCAGCGGCGTGCTCGATTTCTGCATGCGCTGGCGCTGGCTGACCATCGGCCTGACACTGGCTGCGTTCGGGCTGTCGGTGTTCGGCATGCGCTTCGTGCAGCAGCAGTTCTTCCCCTCGTCCGACCGCAAGGAGTTGATCGTCGACTGGAATCTGCCGCAGAACGTGTCGATCGCCGAGACCAACGCGCAGATGGCTCAGTTCGAACGTGAAGCGCTGACCGGAAGGGCCGGCATCGATCATTGGTCGACCTATGTCGGGCGCGGTGCGCCGCGTTTCGTGCTGTCGTTCGACGTGCAACCCGACGACATCTCGTTCGGCCAGATCGTCATCGTGACCAAGAGCCTTGCCGACCGCGACCGCTTGCAGAAGGAGCTGCAGGCCTATCTGAAGAAGACCTTCCCGGGCACCGACGCGCTGGTGAAGCTGCTCGACATCGGTCCGCCAGTCGGTCGCCCCATCCAATATCGTGTCAGCGGTCCCGATATCGCCATGGTCCGCACCTATGCGCAGCAGCTCGCGGGCGTCATGGCCGGCAATTCGCACCTTGGCGATGTGGTTTTCGACTGGATGGAGCCAGCCCGTGTCATCAAGGTCGACGTGCTGCAGGACAAGGCGCGGCAGCTCGGCGTCACGTCGGAAGACATCGCCTCGACCCTCAACGGCATTCTCGACGGCACCTCGATCACGCAGGTGCGCGACGACATCTATCTGGTGAAAGTGTTAGGACGCGCCAATGCCGCCGAGCGCGGCTCGATCGAGACGTTGCGTAACTTGCAGCTCTCCGGCAGCGGTGGCCAGTCGGTGCCGCTGGCGGCTGTGGCGACGTTCCGCTACGAACTCGAACAGCCGACGATCTGGCGGCGATCGCGCCTGCCGACGATCACGCTGAAAGCCGGCGTCGCCGACGACACCCAGCCGGCCACGGTCGTCGAGCAACTCAAGCAGTCGATGGCGCAATTCTCGGCGAAGCTGCCGCCGGGCTATTCGGTCCAGGTCGGCGGCGCCGTGGAGGAGAGCGGCAAGTCGCAAGCCCCGATCATCGCCGTCGTGCCGATCATGCTGTTCGTGATGGCCACCGTGCTGATGATTCAGCTGCAAAGCTTCCAGCGACTGTTCCTGGTGTTCGCGGTGGCACCGCTGGCGCTGATCGGCGTGGTAGCGGCGCTGCTGCCGAGCCGCGCGCCGCTCGGCTTCGTCGCCATCCTCGGCGTGCTGGCGCTGATCGGCATCCTGATCAGAAATTCCGTGATCCTCATCGTGCAGATCGAACAGTTGCGCGCCGAAGGCCACAGCCCGTGGCGGGCGGTGGTCGAAGCCACCGAACATCGCATGCGGCCGATCCTGCTCACCGCGGCCGCCGCCAGCCTGGCGCTGATTCCGATCGCGCGCGAAGTGTTCTGGGGTCCGATGGCCTACGCGATGATGGGCGGCATCATCGTCGGAACGGTGCTGACGCTGTTGTTCCTCCCGGCGCTTTATGTCGCCTGGTTTCGTATCAAGACGCCCGAAGAAGGCAGTACGCCATGAGTCATTCGATCTCCGATCCAGATACAAAGCGATTGTGCCGCGGCGCCCGCGTGCAGATGAGTCCGCTCGGGCGCCAGCGGCATCCCAGCTATGGTGACCGCCAGGGCGTCATCGTCGGGCAGGGCTCGCCGAGCAGCTGGCGAGTGAAGTTCGACAACCGCAAGGTCGTTCAGGCGATCCATCAGGATTATCTCGAGAGATTGCCCGACCACGAGCAGACATCGTCGGGTCAAACTTCACCGGCCGAATGGCCGAACGCCGTATCGACCAACGCTTAGTCGTTGCGGGTCTTGTGGGGGTTAGTCATGCGTCGCGTTCCCGGCTCGCTACTTGTTCCAGTCCTGGCGGTGCTGACCCTGCTGCTCGCGGCCTGCGCCTCGCAGCCGCGCGTGCCGTATACGGCGGCCGAGGCCGCCGATGCGCGCGTGCTCGGCCGCACCGACCTGCGCCGCTATGCCGATGACCCTGCCTCGGCTTTCAAGGAAGACCGGCCGATTGCCGGCGCGCGGACTTATCTGGCGCTGTCCGGCGGCGGTGCCGATGGCGCTTACGGCGCTGGCGTTCTCAATGGCTGGACCGAGGCCGGCACCCGGCCGTCATTCTCCATCGTGTCGGGCGTCTCGACCGGCGCGCTGATCGCGCCGTTCGCGTTTCTCGGCTCACGTTACGACGACACGTTGCGCCAGCTCTACACCAGCGGCATCGCCGCGACCCTGCTGGAAGATCCAAACCCGCTGAATGCGATCTTCGGTTCCGGTCTGTTCGGCAATCAGCGCTTGCGCGAGCTCGTCGCGCACTATATCGACGCGCGCTTCGTCGACGAGGTCGCGGACGAGTATGCGCGCGGGCGGCTTCTGTTTGTCGTCACCACCAATCTCGACAATCAGCGCACGGTGATCTGGAATCTCGGAAAGATCGCGTCGCTGCACACGCCGGAAGGCGTCGAACTGTTCAGGAACGTCGTCGCTGCCTCGGCCAGCGTACCGGCGGTGTTTCCGCCGATCCTGCTCAACGCATCGGCGGATGGTGCGCAGTTTCAGGAGATGCATGTCGACGGCGGCGTGATGTCGCCGGTGCTGACGCTCCCCGAGTCCTTCCTGCTCCGCAATTCGTCATCGAAGTTCGGCGACGCCCTGCAGCTCTACATCCTGATGAACAACAAGATCGAACCTGAATTCCAGGTCGTTCCGGATCAGACCCTGGCGATTGCGGCACGGTCGTCGTCGAGCATGCTCAAGGCCCAGACCAGGTCGATCCTCTACAGCACCTATGCGTTCGCGCGGCGCAATCACTACGGCTTCAACCTGACCTATATCGAAAGCGATCGTCCGGCCTCGCCGGCCGGCTTCGACACTCCCTACATGCGCAGTCTGTATCAATACGGCTACGAGCGCGCCCGCAGCGGCCGCGCCTGGGCCAAGGCGCCGCCGGACGAGAAGCGGGCTGTCGTTCCGGTGGCGGACGTCGCCACCGGCGGCCGCGTCGCGCGCGCCAATTGATGGCGCCGCGGCGATGAATCAAGCGGCTGGCGATCAGCGCCAGCCGAGCGCCGGCGCGATATGCGTCAGGATCGCCTCGATGACGTGGGCGTTGTAGTCCACCCCGAGTTGGTTCGGCACGGTGAGCAGCAGCGTATCGGCTTCGGCGGTCGCCTCGTCAGCCTTGAGCTGCTCGATCAGCACATCCGGCTCGGCTGCGTAGCTGCGGCCGAAGATTGCGCGGGTCTGCTCGTCCAGATAACCGATCTGATCCTGCTGCTGGCGCTCGTGACCGAAATAAGCGCGGTCGCGCTCGTCGACCAGCGCGAAGATGCTGCGGCTGACCGAGACGCGCGGCGTCCGCGTGTGTCCGGCTTCTTTCCACGCCTCGCGATACGCGCGGATCTGCGCTGCCTGCTGCACGTGGAATGGCTCGCCGGTCTCGTCGTTCTTCAACGTCGAGCTTTGCAGATTCATTCCGAGCTTGGCCGCCCACACTGCGGTGGCGTTGGAGCCGGCGCCCCACCAGATACGATCGCGCAGGCCTTCGGAATGCGGCTCGAGCCGCAACAGGCCCGGCGGATTGGCGAACATCGGCCGCGGATTGGGCTCGGCGAATCCCTGGCCGCGCAACACATCGAGAAACACCTCGGCATGACGACGGCCCATGTCGGCGTCGCTTTGGCCTTCGCCCGGCTGATAACCGAAATAGCGCCAGCCATCGATCACCTGCTCGGGCGAGCCGCGGCTGATGCCGAGCTGCAGCCGGCCGCCGGCGATCAGATCGGCGGCGCCGGCGTCCTCGGCCATGTACAGCGGGTTCTCGTAGCGCATGTCGATCACCGCGGTGCCGATCTCGATGCGCTTGGTCTTGGCGCCGATTGCGGCGAGCAGCGGAAATGGCGAGGCGAGCTGGCGGGCGAAGTGATGGACCCGCACGTAAGCGCCATCGGCGCCGAGCTGCTCGGCGGCCTGGGCCAGATCGATGGATTGCAGCAGCGCGTCGGCGGCCGAGCGCGTGCCGGATTGCGGCGACGGCGACCAATGGCCGAACGAGAGAAAGCCGATTTTCTTCATGCGGGGAGGGGCCTCTGAAATGTCAGGCCCCTAGATAGTGCGTTCCGCGCCGGCGAAAAGCCTCGGCTTCGCGCGCAAGCTATGCGCGCCGGCCGCCGGTGTCACGCGTGGCCGAGGTGGTCGACGACTTTGGCGAGTGTGTCTCTCACTTGGTCGCGGTCGGCGGTTGTCGTGTCGATGTACAGCCGCATTCCGGGCAACTCCTTGCGGATCACTTCGGTGGCCGGTGCCGCTTTCAGTCCGCGCACCGCATAGGCCCGCACCGGCTCGCCGAAGCCCTTCACGGTCAGCGCCGGGCGTTCTTCGGCTTCGATCACGTCGTTCACCAGCGACCAGGTGACGTGCGAGATCAGCACCGATCCGGGTTCGCAATTCTGCTCCAGCCGCGAGGTCAAATTCACGGCGCTGCCGATGATGGTGTAGTCCATGCGGTCGGGGCTGCCGAAATTGCCCACCGTGCAGTAGCCGGTATTGATGCCGATACGGACCTGGAACGGGCGATCGGCGCCGGCGTCCATCCATTCGGCCTCGAGCTGCGCCAGCTTCTGCTGCATCTCGATGGCCATCATCACGCAAGCAACCGCGTCTTCCTTGACGCCGCGGGTCTCGGGATCGCCGAAGAACGCCAGCACGGCGTCGCCGACATATTTGTCGATGGTGGCGCCGTGCTTGAGCGCGATCTGCGCCATCTCGGCCAGATAGCGATTGAGCATCGCGGTGAGATCTTCGGATTCCAGCTTGTCGGCGGTCGCGGTGAAGTTGACGATGTCGGACAAGAAGACCGTCAGCTTCTTGCGCTTGGAGGCGATCTCGGCGACCTGGTCGCCGCTGAAGATCGACGAGTACACCTGCGGCGACAGATACTTCGACAGCGCCGCCGAGAGCCCTTCGAGGCTGCGATTGCGCGTCTCCAGTTCTTCGGTGCGCTGCGTCACCATCTTGTCGAGATGTTCTTCGCGCGCCGCCACTTCGCTCGCCATGCTGGTGAAGACCCGCGCCAATTGCCCGAGCTCGTCGGGGCGATCAGCGACGCCGTGCAGCAGCGCCGGATCGAAGCGCTTCGATTCCACCGCCGCGGCGGCGCGGGTGATCTGGCGCAGTGGCGCGGCCTGATGGCGGGCGACGCCGATCGACAGCAGGATGCCGATGAACGCGATGACGGATGCGGTGGCGAGCGCGATCTCCGCTTGACGCTGCACCGTCGCCCACACGCGGTTCATCGGCAGCCGCACCAAGGCGGCGCCGATGACTTCGTGCTGATCATTGCGGACCGGCGCGATCACGCTGAGATTCTGCCGGCTCTCGACATGCCGCGTCTTGCCGTCGGCGATCACTTCGCGAACAGGCCCGAGCTCTTTGGCGTTCGGCCCCGACCGGTCTCCGGCTCCATAGACGCCGGGACCGACAAGCGCGTCGAGCTTGCGATCGAACACCCACACCGCGTCGATATCGCCGTCGGCCAGCAGGTTCTCGACGGTGCGCGGCAGGCCGACCTTCATGGTAAGTTCTTGCAGAAATTTCGCGCTGCGGCCGACCTGAATGATCCGCGGCTTGTCGATGCCGCCCACGCCGACATATTTGTACTGCTGATCGTCGATGTCGCGCTTGCGCGCCTCCTGATCAACGACCTTCTTCTTGCCGGTCAGCAGATCATAGAAGCTGTAAGCCTGCGGTTGCGCGCGCTTGGAGTCGCTGAAAGTGAAGTCGACGTTCGGCACGCTGTGCAGGTAGGCGTGGCCTTTCTCGTCGGTGATCCAGATCTCGTCCAGCGTGGTGTCGTCGGTGATCGACTTCAGCCGCCGGTTGATCTCGTCGGTCGATATTCCGGCCTTCTCGGCGGCTTCGACGAAGTGCGCCAGGATCGTGCCCTGCGCCGCCATCTCCTGAGCGATCAGTCCTTCGACCTCGGTCGGGATCGAGGTGGCGAGACTGGCACTGCGCGCCAGCAGCCGCGCCACCTTTTCACCCGATGCCTCGGCTTCGGTGATGATCGCACGCCGCGTCGTGAAGGTCAGGAACACCGCGGTGACGAGCGTCGCGCCGACCGTCAGAACGGTGACGAGGAGAACGAGGCGCGTGGTGAATTTCATGGAGAGGACCTGTACTTGCCGTCCAGTGGGGCGCGCGCGGCAGCCGCGAAGCGCTTTTCAGGAGCAACAGGGAGTAAGCTCGCGTGGCGACGAGCGAACTATCGTTTGGGATGGATTGTACTGTCAATCAATCTTGCATGAGATCGCGTGCCTCGCGCTCATTCATTCGAAGGAGTCGCAGCGTTGAGAAGATCGCACGATGGATGCGGCGCCGCCCCACCGCCGAAATGCACCTTCGACCTTCGACGCTGCAGATGCCGACGAACACCAGTGGTTAACAAGAGGTGCAAGCCGAACATCAGATCGAAACCCGGCATGTGCCGATTGGCGAAGTCACAGCGTCGAAGGGCGGTCCGCGGCGTAGTAAGCGATGAACATGTCGAGACCGCTGCGGACCAGAGCTCTGCTGTGTTCCGCGGACCCTGGTGACAAGGCAAGGGCGCTGTGAACTTCCATGTCGCCGCTGATGAGGAAGATGAATTGTTTGGCGGCGACTTCGATATCTGGGATCTTCAGTCGCCCCGCATCACAGAGCTTCTGCAGGAACGCAGCAGTGTCGCGGATTCCGGATCCTAGACCTTCCTCGAAGTAGATCTGCGCCAGACGAGGAAATCTGGTCGCTACTGGCAAGATGATCCGAAACAGGGCGGGCGCGTCGCTGGTGGTGAGGATGGACCGCAGCTGATCAGCCCATTTTTCAAGTTCGACCGTCCACGCTTCGGCGTCCGGATTCGGGCGATAGAGGCGGGCGCCGATCGACTGGCACTCGAACCGGATCAATGTTTCGAACAAATCCTCTTTGCTCTGGAAGTGCGCATACAGCGTTGCCTTCGACACTCCGGCTTGGCGCGCGATGGCATCCATCGACGACACGTCGAACCCAGACTCCATAAACACCACCCGCGCAGCCTCCAGGATTTGCTGGCCCTTGCGCCGCAACCGTTGGGGCACTTCGCCGGAACACATGACGGTCATCGCGGAGTTCTCAAATCGTACTGAACGGTTCGGTTCATATTGACTCCTCTAAAGGGACTGCGTAACGGTAAACTGAACTGTACGGTTTAGTTTCCAAATGTTGCAGGCGCCATGATTCTAAAGTCTAGCCACCGTATCGGTTTCCGTCCTTGGATGCGCACAGGGGCGGGAATGACGTCGATGCTCCTGCTGACAGGGTGCATGGTGGGCCCCGATTTCGTCC
>NZ_BADD01000320.1 GCF_000333455.1 Rhodopseudomonas sp. B29 | reverse complement strand
CTCCAGCGCGTGCTGATCCAGACGGGCGTAGCGTTGCCGCTCACCATGAACATCCCGCTGAGCAAGATCGCCAACGCCGATCTGCGCAGCAACAGCGACGGCAGCGGCGATATTCCGCTGCGCATCATCGACGACAAGCGTGTGTCGTATGTGATGATGTGGCCGCACATCCGGCCTTGGTACTGGCGCTCGCCGGAGCCGATGCTGAATTCGGTCCCCGACGTCGCGATGGTCGCAACCAAGCTCGCCGAGGCCGTCAAGGCACAGATCGACCAATCGGCGATCACTCTCGTTCAGACGGCTAACAGCGGACCCAAGCCTGGCCCGTTGTCGGACACCACCGCCACGGCGATAGCCTGAACCGGAGACGAAAATGAGCGAGGCCGCCCATAATCTCAACGTTCCGAAAGGCGCGTTGATTGCGGCTGCTGCGGTCGTGTTGTTCACGATCGCGGCGGCGACGACCACCCGGCTGACCGGGATCGGTTACTCCCACATGACTCCGCCCGCAATGGTGGAGAGCCTCGATCTCACCTTCGAGGATAGCCCGGACGGTGCGGTGCTGATCTACACCGCCGGCGACCACAAGCTGATCCGCACGGTGCACCCGGGCGAGTCCGGGTTCGTCCGCGTCGTGATGCGCGGCATGGCACGCGAACGCCAACTCGCCGGCATCGGCCAGGCCGTGCCGTTTCGGCTGGCCCGCTACGTCAACGGCCAATACACGATGACGGATTTGGCCACCAAGAAGGTGGTCGACCTTTCCGCGTTTGGCGCCGACAACCGCCGCGCGTTCGCGCAACTGATGCCGGCCGAGGCCACCAACGAGGCTAACGCGGCGACGACCAAGACTAACGATAAGGACGGCTCGCAATGATGAGCCGCCTCTGGAAACGCACAAGATTCGACGTTCCCTGCACGGTCGAGATCGAGCAGACGTCGGAGACCCTTCACGCGCACGTCGTCCTCGACGACGACGTCGAGATCGGACCCGGCGACGAAGTGCTGGTGCACGACGCCCCGACCGAGATCGGCTTCGGCGAACGCATCATCGTTCGCCGCACCGCGACCGTGGTCCGTGCCGGTCTGTTCGATCGAATTCTGGCGCGGCTGGAAGGTTACCGTGAACTGACCGAACTATACGAAGTCAGCTTTTCGAACGGGAGGGTTCAATGATTCCGATGGAGGGCGGCGCCCAGGGCGCGCTACGCACCAGCGCCAAGCCGGCGCACAAGGGCAGTGCCGACAGTCTCAATATCGCCAAGCAGGATACCATCCTGACGCCGCGGTTCTACACGACCGACTATGCGGCGATGGACAAGCTCGACGTCAGCCTGGTGCGGGCCGAATGGACCGCGATGATGAACGAGTTGCGTGCCGACTATAACAAGTCGCACTTCAAGAAGACCGACGAGTTCATCAACGCAGACCTCGACAAGCTGCCGCCGGAGCTGCGCGCCGAATTCAAGGACTTCCTGGTGTCGTCGCTGACGGCCGAATTTTCCGGCTGCGTGCTGTATGCGGAAATCAAGAAGCGGATCAAGAATCCGGAGATCCGCGAGCTGTTCGGTCTGCTCAGCCGCGACGAGGCGCGCCACGCCGGCTTCATCAACGAGATCCTGAAGGATCATGACATCGGCGTTGATCTGTCGTTCCTGACCAAGGTCAAGAAGTACACCTACTTCCGGCCGAAATTCATCTTCTACGCGACCTATTTGTCGGAGAAGATCGGCTACGCCCGTTACATCACGATCTATCGTCAGATGGAGCGCCATCCCGATCGTCGCTTCCATCCCATTTTCAAGTGGTTCGAGCGCTGGTGCAACGACGAGTTCCGCCACGGCGAGGCGTTCGCGCTGTTGATGCGCGCCGATCCGTCGCTCCTGAGTGGTATCAACAAGCTGTGGATCCGGTTCTTCCTGCTCGCGGTGTTCGCCACGATGTATGTGCGCGATCACATGCGGCCGGCGTTTTACGAAGCGCTCGGGATGGCGGCCACCGACTACGACATGCAGGTGTTCCGCGTCACCACCGAGATCTCCAGGCAGGTCTTCCCGGTGATGATCAATCTCGACGACCCGCGCTTCCTCGAAGGCCTCGAGCGGCTGCGCATCGTCGCCGACAAGATCGCGGCGAGCCAGCAACAGGGGTTTGTCGGCAAATTGAAGCGGCCGTTCCTGGCGCTGTCGGCTGCCGTGGCGTTCGGGCGGCTGTTCCTTCTGCCGGCCAAGCGCAACGAACTGCCGCGTGTCATCGGCCTGCGGCCGGCGTGGTGAACGGAGCAAACTGATGGCCACCTACCTCGGCCCGCCGATCTTCGCAGCCTTCGTCTGGTGGTTCTCCACCGGCGCGGTGCTGCTGCTCGTCGGCAGCGTCGGCCGCTCGGAGACGCTCCGGGCGGTGTGCGCCGGGGGAATGTTGACCATTGCGCTGTGTGGCCTGTCGGTCACAGCGCACGACACAGGTGTCGGCGCGGCCTACATGGCCTTCAGCTGCATCATCTTTCTGTGGGGCGCACAGGAGATCGTGTTTCTATCGGGCTGGCTTACTGGCCCGCGGGCCCAGCCTTGCCCGTCCGACGCCAAAGGTGCGACACGGCTCGGCTACGCGCTGCAGGCGATCATCTATCATGAGATCTGCCTGCTGGTTTGCGGCGGCGTTGTCTACCTGGTCACCCAGGGCGCGGAAAATCAGGTCGGGATGTGGACCTATGTGGCGCTGTGGGTGCTGCGCCAGAGCGCCAAGGTCAATCTGTTCCTCGGCGTTCCGGTCACCAATGACGAGCTGATGCCGGACGCGGTGCAGTTCCTGAAGACCTACTTCCGCCGCGGGCCGGTCAGCGCCTTCTTCCCGATTTCGGTCACGCTCGCCACCGCCGTGCTGGTGGTGATGATTCAGCGCATCGTCGAAGTCGCGGATACGCCGTTCGAGGTCGTCGGGCTGACGCTGGTCTCGACCTTGTTTGCGCTCGGCGTCGTCGAGCATTGGTTCATGCTGCTTCCGTTGCCCGCCATCACCTTGTGGAGTTGGGGCATCCGTCCAGGTCTCGCGCCGGAGAACATCGCCATGGAACAGAATCCATCCACCATCGCTGCTGCGTCCGCCCATGGTGCGACGGCGCAGCTCACCGAAGCCGCTTCCACCGAGGTACGGGCGGCCCCGCCGCAGCTCACTGTGGTGCCGGCCGCGCGTCATGAGGAAGCGCAGCCGAAGGCCCGCAGCGTCTGTGCCCGGCAGCGGCTCGAAGACCAATTCCGCCAGACGTTCCTGGAGCAGCATCCACGAAGCAGCCTGACGGCAACGGCCCGCGTCGCAGAACCGGCCGCATCGGTCACCGGGAGGACGTCATGAACTACGAAGCGTATTTCCGCCGCCAGCTCGAAGGCCTGCACCGCGAAGGCCGCTATCGGGTGTTCGCCGACCTCGAGCGCCACGCCGGCGCGTTCCCGCGCGCGACCTACCATCGCGAGGGCGGCACCAGTGAAGTCACGGTGTGGTGCTCTAACGATTATCTCGGCATGGGCCAGCACCCCGATGTGCTGAAAGCGATGCACGAGGCGCTGGACAGCTGCGGCGCCGGCGCCGGCGGCACCCGCAACATCGCCGGCACTAACCACTATCACGTGCTGCTCGAGCAGGAGCTCGCCGCGCTGCACGGCAAGGAAGCCGCGCTACTGTTTACCTCGGGCTACGTCTCCAACTGGGCGTCGCTGTCGACGCTGGCGTCGCGGATGCCGGGCTGCGTCATCCTGTCGGACGCGCTCAACCATGCTTCGATGATCGAAGGCATCCGCCACTCGCGTAGCGAGACGCGGATCTTCGCCCACAACGACCCGCGCGACCTCGAGCGCAAGCTGGCTGATCTCGATCCGCACCAGCCCAAGCTGGTGGCGTTCGAGTCGGTGTACTCGATGGACGGCGACATCGCGCCGATCGCTGAGATCTGCGACGTCGCCGACGCCGCCAATGCCATGACCTACCTGGACGAGGTCCACGGCGTCGGCCTGTACGGCCCGAACGGCGGCGGCATCGCTGATCGCGAGGGACTGAGCCATCGCCTCACCATCATCGAGGGTACGCTCGCCAAAGCATTCGGCGTCGTCGGCGGTTACATCGCCGGCTCGGCGGCGGTCTGCGATTTCGTCCGCAGCTTTGCCTCGGGCTTCATCTTCTCGACCTCGCTGCCGCCCTCGGTCGCCGCCGGTGCACTCGCCAGCGTGCGTCATATCCGCTCCAGCTCGGCCGAGCGCGATCGCCATCAGGACCGTGTCGCCCGGCTGCGTACGCGGCTCGACCAAGTCGGTGTCGCCCACATGCCGAACCCGAGCCACATCGTGCCGGTGATGGTCGGGGACGCCGCGCTGTGCAAGCAGATCAGCGATGAGCTGATCGAGCGCTACGGCATCTATGTGCAGCCGATCAACTACCCGACCGTGCCGCGCGGCACCGAGCGGCTCCGCATCACCCCATCGCCGCATCACAGCGACGCCGACATCGAGCACCTGGTCCAGGCGCTCAGCGAAATCTGGTCGCGCGTGGGCCTCGCCAAAGCGGCGTGACAGGGTAGCCGCCGAGGCGGCTGTCCGCCGAACAGGAAGCAGCGCGCGCCGCAAGGCGCGCGTTTTGCGTTTCAGACATCACTTGATCGCAGCCTTTCCCCGTCATTGCGAGCCGAAGGCGAAGCAATCCAGCTCAGTGCACGGAGCCGGATTGCCTCGTCGCGGAGCCTGTACTCGGGCGCGCGAAGCGCCGACCCGGGTGCTCTTCGCAATGACGAGGCGGACCAACTTATCAGGCGACGCAGGTCGACATGATCCGCCGACCATGAGTCGGTGCGCCAGGCGAGCCCCGTCAGCCGCGCTTGCCCCGCGCAGCAGGGGGCGGTGCAGAGGCCCGCGTCAGCCGCATGCGGCGTTCGGTGCGCGGCAGGAATTGGGCGCCCTCGGCCTTGAGATAGTCCAGCATCGCCTGGGCGGGCGGCAGTAGCACCTTGTCCTGGCGGCGTACCACGAACCATTGCCGCACCACCGGCAGGCCCTCGACATCGAGGATCACCAGCCTGCGCTCGTCGAGCTCGGTCGCCACGGTGTGGGCCGAGATGAAGGCGATGCCGAGCCCGGCGATGACCGACTGTTTCAGCGTCTCGTTGCTGGCCATCTCCATGCCGATCGGCGGCCTTATGCCGGCGCCGTCGAAGAACTGCTCCATCAGGCTGCGGGTGCCGGATCCCGGCTCTCGCGTCAGGAAGGTTTCGCCGGCGAGTTCGCGCGGCGCGATGCGGTGCTTCTGTGCCAACCGATGCGCCGTCGGTGCGATCACCACATGCGGGTTGTCGCCGATCAGGTGATTGTCGACTTCGATGTCGACCGGCGGCCGGCCCATGATGGCGATGTCGAGCTGATAATTGCGCAGCGCGTCGCCGATGTCGCGGCGATTGCCGATCTGCAACTTGACGTCGATCTTCGGGTTGCGCTTGAGAAAGCCCGAGATCGCGAACGGCACGAAATATTTCGCCGTCGACACCGCCCCGATCGAAATACGGCCGGCGGTCTTGCCGGCGATCATTTCGAGCGACGTCTCGCAGGCCTCGATCGCTGCCTCGATGCGTTCGCTGAGCGCCAGCACCTCTTGGCCGGCTTCGGTCAGCCGCATCCCGTCGCTAGTGCGCTGCACCAGGACAAGATCGGCCAGCGCCTGCAGATTGCGCAACTGCAGCGTCACCGCGGGTTGGGTCAGGTTCAGCTTGCCCGCGGCGGCCGTGATGCTGCCGGTCTCCGCCAACGCCGCCAGCGCCCGCAATTGCCGGATCGACACGGTTTTGAACTGGCGGCTCATCGAGAACTTCGCGGCTGGCAAGGGTGCTGCGGAAGTTTCGGCCATTCGCATCGGACGGTCAACAATGATCACGATATCGGGCGTGCGTGCGATTCGCCCGCGGGGATCGCAGGCGATATCTAGAATCCGTCGACGCGATGCCGTGGCGACGAAATTCAAAGTCAGGGGCACGTGATGGAGAGGTCGAATTCGGCAGGCGCCGGTTTGCGTCGCACACAAACGCAGGGCCGGTTGTTAGTCCATGTAGCGTGGACTACGTAAGCGCAAACTCCGTACAAATCCGAGATCATGCATCGTGCGTTGCATAGCAATGTATCGTTTGCGTACTAATCACGCGGTAATACGATTCATCTGCGTAGTTCAATTAAACCTGATCTTAGGAACCTCATACCACAGTCCGGTGATGTGAAGTGTCGATGCTGGTTTGCCCGCAGTCGCCGCTCGCGACCTCGAGGCCGCCGGCCACAAAAACCGGGAGGTGGGTTGTGAGAAGTCGAATTCTGCATATCGATGACGATCCGATGATGCTGAAGATCGTCGCGTCCGTGCTGTCGGCCGATCCGACATTGGAGACGCGAGGCTACCTGACGGGAGAGGAGGGGGTGCGCGCCGCCGCCGCCTGGATTCCCGATCTGATCCTGAGCGACGTGTCGATGCCGGGTCTGAGCGGAGTGGACGTTCTGGAAAGGCTGCGGTCCGATCTTGCCACGATGAGCATTCCGGTGGTTTTCACCACGGCTTGCGGGCGGCAGGAACGCGCGGCCGTCTACATGACGTGCGGGGTGTCGGGCGTCATTCCAAAGCCGTTCGATCTGCGCAAGCTCGCCGGTCTCGTTCACTCCTATCTGGACCAAGCTGCGGCGGAGCTCGACGCTGCGCCTATGCCGCCTTCGGTCGACATCGCCAAGCGCCTCGAGGACGATGCCGCGGTGCTGAAGAAGCTGCGAGACGAGCTGATGTTCGGCGGTGAATCGACCGAACTGCACCGCGTCGTTCACAAGCTTGCGGGAATCGCCGGCATCTATGGCTTCACGGCCATCAGCGATGCCGCCTCGAGCCTGGAGCGCGAGCTGGAGATTACGGACCCTTACCCGCTGTCGAGCGCAGCGGCCCTTGCCGGATTGGACGAACTACTCGACCTGCTCGATCTGGAAAATGGCGCTCAATCGAACTGACCAACAGCCTGAGTGGAGAGCGCCATGGCGGCTCGCAAGATACTGATAGCGGATGACGATCCAGCGGTTCTAGGAGCCCTGTCGGCGCGTTGCCGGCGGATGGGCTTCGAGGTCGATACGGCGACGAATGGCATGCAGATGTTGCTGAAGGCGCGTCGGACATCGCCCGACGTGATGATCGTCGACGTCAACATGCCGCAGCTCGATGGCTTGACGGCGTCGTTTCATCTGCTCGAACCCGGCGGGCCGCCGATGGACGTCATCGTCGTCACCGGCTGCCAGGACCAGGAGACGATCGAGCGCTGCGAAGCGATGGGAATGTTCTACGCTTCCAAACAGGCGGAGTTCTGGCGCAGCGTCGGCAGGGCGCTGACCGAGATCTTTCCGCAGATGGCGGAGACGATCGCGGAGCAGACGCAGCCTGCGGCAGCAGAGCGCGATCTGGTGCCGAGCTCTCCGCGGGTACTGATCGTCGACGACGACGAGCAGATCGGCGAGTTCCTCGCCTGCCGGCTGAAGAAGCTCGGCATCGAGACGCTGTATGCGTCCAATGCAGCCCGCGCGCTTCGGCTCGCGGCCGGTCAGCAGCCGAGCATCGTCGTGGCCGATTACGCGATGCCGGAAGGCGATGCGCAGTTCCTGATCGCGCGGCTGCGCAGCTATCCGGCGACCGCCCAGGTCCCGGTCGTGGTGTTGACCGGCAGGCCGATCGACGAGCCGACCGCCAAACTGCTGCAGCGCGAGGTGATGGGTCATCCGGGGGCGGTCAAGATCTTCAGGAAGTCGTTCGACGTCAGCGAGTTGTTCGAGACCATCCAGGAATATTGTTCAGCGCGTCCGCAAACCGTTCAGGTGCCGTAGAGCG
>NZ_BADD01000321.1 GCF_000333455.1 Rhodopseudomonas sp. B29 | reverse complement strand
TCCACAATGGCCGTCCGACGGTCGACGCCGTCGTCTCGCTCACCGGCTTCTCGCTGGTCGGCGGCCCGGCCTATAACGACTCCAAGGCGGCCGAGGATATTCTCGCCGCGCTGGACGTGCCGTATCTGTCGGCGCATCCGGTCGAATTCCAGACGCTGGAGCAATGGGCGGCGTCCGACCGCGGCCTGATGCCGGTGGAGAGCACCATCATGGTGGCGATCCCCGAGCTCGACGGCTCGTCCGGTCCGATGGTCTATGGCGGCCGCTCCGATGGCGGCGACATCGCCTGCCCGGGCTGCGAGAAGTTCTGTAAGTTCGAGCGCAGCGAGAGCGGCGGCGACATGCATGTCTGCGGCGAGCGCGCCGAGATGCTTGCGTCGCGCACCGCCAAGCTGGTCGCGCTGCGGCGGAGCGAACGCAAGGACCGCAAGGTCGCGGCAGTGCTGTTCAACTTCCCGCCGAACGCCGGCAACACGGGCACCGCGGCGTTCCTCGGTGTGTTCGAGTCGCTGTTCAACACGCTGAAGGCGATGAAGGCCGAGGGCTACACGGTCGAAGTCCCCGAGAGCGTCGATGCGCTGCGCGAAGCTATCATCAACGGTAATGCGTCGCGCTTCGGCGCCAATGCCAACGTCCACGCGCGCGTGCTGGCCGGCGATCACGTCAAGAACGAACGTTATCTGCGCGAGATCGAGGCGCAGTGGGGGCCGGCGCCCGGCAAGCACCAGAGCGACGGTTCGTCGATCTTCATTCTCGGCGAGCGCTTCGGCAACGTGTTCGTCGGCGTGCAGCCGGCCTTCGGTTACGAAGGCGATCCGATGCGGCTGCTGTTCGAGAAGGGGTTTGCGCCGACGCATGCCTTCTCGGCGTTCTATCGCTGGATCAAGCAGGATTTCGGCGCCCACGCGGTGCTGCATTTCGGCACCCACGGCGCGCTGGAATTCATGCCCGGCAAGCAGACCGGCCTGTCCGGCACCTGCTGGCCCGACCGCATGATCGGCGATCTGCCGAATATGTATTTGTACGCCTCCAACAATCCGTCCGAGGGCGCGATCGCCAAGCGGCGTTCGGCCGCGACGCTGGTCAGCTACCTGACGCCGCCGGTTGCGCATGCCGGCTTGTATCGCGGCCTGCTCGATCTCAAGGCTTCGATCGAGCGCTGGCGCGGACTGACGCCGGAGGAAGAAACCGAGCGCGAGAACCTTGCGGTGCTGGTGCAGGCACAAGCCGCCGGCCTCGACCTCACGCCGGCCGAACCGGCGTGGACCGCCGAGGAGGCGGGCGCCGCCATCGCCAAGCTCGCCGATGCGGTGCTGGAGATGGAGTACGCGCTGATCCCGCACGGGCTTCATGTTGTCGGCAACGTGCCGTCGGAAGAAGAGCGGGTCGAGACGCTGGAAGCGGTCGCGGATGCGATGCACGGCAAGCGCCCCGACAAAGCGCTGCTCGAAGCGCTGGTGCGCGGCGGCCATCCCGAACATCTGTCGGGTACCGGCCCGGAGGCGCAGGCCAATCTCGACATGCTCAAGGAGCTGGCCGGCATCGACAAGCTGCTGGCCGAGGATCACGAACTCGCTGCGATCCTGCGCGCGCTCGACGGCAAGTTCATCCGGCCCGCGCCGGGCGGCGATCTGCTACGTACGCCGCAAGTGCTGCCGACCGGCCGCAATCTGCACGGCTTCGATCCGTTCCGAATCCCGTCGGCCTATGCGCTGCAGGACGGCGCCAAGCAGGCGCAGCGGCTGATCGACAAGCACATCGCCGAGGGCAATGCACTGCCCGAGACCGTCGCGATCGTGTTGTGGGGCACCGACAATCTCAAGAACGAAGGCGCGCCGATCGGCCAGGCGCTGGCGCTGATGGGTGCAAGGCCGCGGTTCGACGGCTACGGCCGCCTCGCCGGTGCGGATCTGATCCCGTTGGAAGAACTCGGGCGGCCGCGCATCGACGTGATCATCACCATGTCGGGCATTTTCCGCGACCTGTTGCCGCTGCAGATCAAGCTGCTGGCCGAAGCCGCTTTCATGGCGGCGAGTGCCGAGGAGCCCGCCGAGCAGAACTTCATCCGCAAACATTCGCTGGCCTATCAGGCCGCGCACAATTGCGACATGGAGACCGCGTCGCTGCGTGTGTTCGGCAATGCCGACGGCGCCTACGGTTCCAACGTCAACCATCTGGTCGAGAACAGCCGCTGGGAAGACGAAGACCAGCTCGCCGACACCCTACCGAAGCGCAGGAGCTTCGCCTACGGCCTCAAGGGGGCAGCCGGTGCAGCACGCCGATCTGCTCAAGAGCGCGCTAGCCGACGTCGATCTCGCTTATCAGAACCTCGACTCGGTCGAGCTCGGCGTCACCACGGTCGATCACTACTTTGACACGCTGGGCGGCATCAGTCGCGCGGTGCGCAAGGCCAAGGGCGGCCAGGCGGCGCCGGTCTATATCGGCGACCAGACCCGCGGCGCCGGCACGGTCCGCACGCTATCGGAGCAGGTCGCGCTCGAGACCCGCACCCGCATGCTGAATCCGAAGTGGTACGAGGGCATGCTCAAGCACGGCTATGAGGGCGTGCGCCAGATCGAAGAGCACGTCACCAATACGATGGGCTGGTCGGCGACCACCGGCGAAGTCGCGCCGTGGGTTTACAAGCAACTCACCGAAACCTTCGTGCTCGATCCGGAAATGCGGGCGAGGCTCGCCGCGCTCAACCCGGTGGCTTCGGCGAAGGTCGCCAACCGCCTGATCGAAGCGCACGAACGTAACTACTGGTCTCCGGACCCTGAAATGCTCGAAACCCTGCGCAAGGCAGGCGAAGAGCTCGAGGATCGCCTTGAAGGCGTAGGAGTGGCCGCATGAACTTCCTCACCGATCCGCTCAAGCTCAAGACTTCCGGTTGCGCCGACCTCAACGCATCGAAATGCGCCGAGGGCGACGGCGAGGGCAGCGTCCAGGTGCAGCTCGACCCCGACGTCAAGATCGGCACCGCCAAGGTGTTCTCGATCTATGGCAAAGGCGGCATCGGCAAGAGCACGACCTCATCGAACCTGTCGGCGGCGTTTTCCAAGCTCGGCAAGCGCGTGCTGCAGATCGGCTGCGATCCCAAGCACGACTCGACGTTCACCCTGACCAAGCGCCTGATCCCCACGGTGATCGACGTGCTGGAGGAAGTGAACTTCCACTCGGAAGAGCTACGGCCCGAAGACTTCGTATTCGAGGGCTACAACGGCGTGATGTGCCTCGAAGCCGGCGGCCCGCCAGCCGGCACCGGCTGTGGCGGCTACGTCGTCGGCCAGACGGTGAAGCTGCTCAAGGAGCATCATCTGCTCGAAGACACCGACGTGGTGATCTTCGACGTGCTCGGTGACGTGGTGTGCGGCGGCTTCGCGGCGCCGCTGCAGCATTCCGAGCGCGCGATGATCGTCGCCGCGAATGATTTCGACTCCATCTTCGCCGCCAACCGAATTGCAGCAGCGATCCAGGCGAAGTCGAAGAACTACGGTGTCCGGCTTGCGGGAGTGATTGCCAATCGCAGTCGCGAGACTGACCAGATCGACAAATTCGGCGAGCGCACCGGTATCAAGCGCGTCGCGCATCTCCCGGACCTCGATGTCATCCGGAAGAGCCGTCTCAAAAAGATGACACTTTTTGAGATGGATCACACCGCCGAAATCGAGGCTGTGCAAAATGAGTATCTTCGGCTGGCTTCCGACTTGTGGGAGGCGAAGGAACCTCCCGTTCAAGGCAAGCCGCTGAAGGATCGCGACATCTTTGATCTCCTGGGATTTGATTGATGGCCGTGGGCAGCTACATCGAGCGACGCGGAGAGCTTGAGACGTATTTCGACCGCACCGCGGCCGATACGTGGGCCAAGCTGACGTCGGATGCGCCGGTCAGCGGCATTCGCGCCACTGTTCGCGCTGGTCGCGACGAGATGCGTAATACGCTGCTGTCCTGGCTGCCCGATGACATGACCGGGATGCGCCTGCTCGATGCCGGCTGCGGCACCGGCGCTTTGTCGATTGCCGCAGCACGGCGCGGCGCCCATGTGCTCGCGATCGACCTGTCGCCCACGCTGGTCAATGTCGCGCGCGAGCGACTGCCCGAGGAAATCGATCCCGCAGCGATCGATTTCCGTTCCGGCGACATGCTCGATCCCGCGCTCGGCGAATTCGACTTCGTAGTGGCGATGGACTCGCTGATCCATTACCTGCCGCACGACATCTGCAAGATGCTGGCGACTCTAGCGTCTCGCACCCGTCGCTCGATGGCGGTGACGTTCGCGCCGAAGACACCATTGCTTGCGGCGATGCATTTCGTCGGCGGCTTCTTCCCGCGTGCCGATCGTGCGCCGGCGATCGAACCGATCAGCGAAGCCAAGTTGCGCGATCTGATTGCTGCCGACCCGGCGCTGCAGAGCTGGCATCCGGGCCGCACTCACCGCGTGTCGCGCGGATTCTACACCTCTCAGGCGCTGGAGATGGTACCTCGATGAGTGCGCGGGCGGCCACATGGACGAAAGGCTGGATGCGCGTGGGAACGCGCTTTTTGCCGTTCGCCGATGCCGCCACCAAAGAACTGCCGCTCGGCCGTCTGTTGCGGCTGTCGCTGTTCCAGGTCTCGGTCGGCGCCTCGATCGTACTGCTCAACGGCACGCTCAACCGGGTGATGATCGTCGAGCTCGGCGTCACGACGTTGCTGGTGTCGGCGATGGTGTCGCTGCCGCTGGTGTTCGCGCCGCTGCGCGTCCTGATCGGCTTCAAGTCCGACAATCACCGCTCGGTGCTCGGCTGGCGACGCGTGCCGTATATCTGGATGGGCACGCTGCTGCAGTTCGGCGGCTTCGCCATCATGCCGTTCGCGCTGCTGGTGCTGTCCGGCGGCGGTGAATATCCCGCTGTCTATGGCGAGATCGGCGGCGCGCTGGCGTTCCTGCTGGTCGGCGCCGGCATGCATACCACGCAGACCGCGGGCCTCGCGCTCGCGACGGATCTGGCGCCCGAGCATTCGCGGCCTCGCGTGGTCGCATTCCTCTACGTGATGCTGCTGGTCGGCATGACCGGCGCGGCGCTGATCTTCAGCGAGCTGCTGCGCAACTTCAACGAGATCAAGCTCATCCAGGTGATCCAGGGTGTCGCGGTCACGCAGATGCTGCTGAACATCGTCGCGCTATGGAAGCAGGAAGCCCGTAATCCGGCGTTGACCTCGGCGAGTCGCGAGCGGCCGGACTTCAATCGTTCCTGGGCGCGTTTCCGCGCCGCCGGTGGTTCGACCCGAATGCTGGTCGCGGTTGCGCTCGGCACCGCCGGCTTCTCGATGCAGGACATTCTGCTCGAGCCGTATGGCGCCGAAGTGTTGCGTTTGACCGTCGGCCAGACCACGGCGCTCACTGCGTTCTTCGCCCTCGGCACGCTCGCCGGCTTCGGCATTGCGGCGCGGCAGCTCGGCCGCGGCGGCGATCCATATCGCCTCGCCGGACTCGGCGCGCTGGTCGGCGTGTTCGCCTTCGCGGCGGTGATCCTGTCGGCGGCGGCGCAGTCTGTGCTGCTGTTCCGGTTCGGCACGGCGCTCATCGGTTTTGGTGGCGGCCTATTCGCGGCCGGCACGCTGACGGCCGCGATGGCGGTGGCATCCGAGAGCGATCCGGGCCTGGCGCTGGGCACATGGGGCGCGGTGCAGGCCACTGCGGCCGGCGGCGGCATTCTGCTCGGCGGCGCGCTGCGCGATGCCGTTGCGGTGCTGGCGGCGGACGGCGCGCTCGGATCGACGCTGTCGGGCCCGGCCATCGGTTACAGCTTTGTCTACAACATCGAGATCGCGTTGCTGTTCGCAACGCTCATTGCGGTTGGTCCGCTCGTGCGAACCACACGAACGAACTACGCGCAATCGTCAGCCAAATTCGGCCTCGCCGAATTTCCAGGTTAACTTCAGAGGAAGGGGTCTGTCATGCAACCCGGAGCGTATTTGGACTTAGCACAGGTTACCCTGTACGTATTTTGGATCTTCTTCGCCGGCCTGCTCTACTATCTGCGCCGGGAAGACAAGCGGGAAGGCTATCCGCTGATCGCGGACACCGGCTCGGGTCGTCTGACCAAGACTGGCATCCCGGGTGCGCCGGATGCGAAGACCTACCTGCTGCGTGGCGGCGCCACCAAGACCGTGCCGTCGACCTCCAACGATCGTCCCAACGTCGCGCTCGCGCCGACCGCGCCGTGGCCGGGTGCTCCGTTCGTGCCGACCGGCAATCCGTTCGCCGACGGCGTCGGCCCGGGCTCCTACGCGCAGCGCGCCGATGTGCCCGAGCTCACCCTCGACAACCTGCCGGCGATCGCGCCGCTGCGCGCCGCCAAGGGCCTGTTCCTCGATCCGCGCGATCCGAACCCGGTCGGCATGGCCGTCGTCGGCTGTGACGGCGTGGTTGGCGGCACGGTGACCGAAGTCTGGGTCGACCGCGCCGAAATCATCGCCCGCTACCTCGAGGTCGAAGTCGCCAAGAGCAAGAAGCGGGTGCTGCTGCCGGTGCCGTTCGCGCTGATCAACGATCCGGTCGGCAAGGTCTCGGTCGACGCCATCCGCGGTGATCAGTTCGCCGGCGTGCCGACGCTCGCCAAGAGCGACCAGATCACCAAGCTCGAGGAAGACAAGGTCTGTGCGTATTACGGCGCCGGCACTCTGTACGCCACGCCGCTGCGTCAGGAGCCGATCGTATGAGCGACCTCCCCATCCAGGTCAACGAGCTTCCACAATCCCTGCCGGAGGGAGAGCGCGTGATCTGGCAGGGGAAACCGACCTACAAG
>NZ_BADD01000322.1 GCF_000333455.1 Rhodopseudomonas sp. B29 | reverse complement strand
CCGACACCGGCGGCTGGTATCAAAACCTCACCAAGCCGTCCTGGCAGCCGCCGGATTGGGCGTTCGCGCCGGCCTGGACGCTGATCTTCGCCCTAGCGGCGATGTCGGCAATCTATGCGTGGCGCGATGCCAAGACCCGAGCGCAGCGCGATCTGGTGATCGGCGTGTTCGCCGCCAACGGCTTCTTCAACGTGATGTGGAGCATGCTGTTCTTCACCATCCGGCGGCCGGATTGGGCGCTGATGGAAGTGCCGCTGCTGTGGCTTTCGGTGCTGGTCGGCGTCGTCGGCTTCTGGCGTCACGCGAGGACCGCAAGCTACTATCTGTTGCCGTATCTCGTCTGGGTGTCGTTCGCCGCGTATCTGAACTGGATCGTCGTGGCGCTCAACGCGCCGTTTTGATCACCCCGACGCTTGCCGGGCCAAGCTGTCCCGCCGCCGATCCGGAGCCGCCATGTCGATGATGTCCAGCCTGTTTGCCGACGGCGTCCTGGCCGACATCGTACTCATCGTCGTGGTGCTGGAGGCGATCGCGCTGCTCGCCTATTGGCGCTGGAAGCGCCGCGGCGTCGCGCCGGCCGACCTGCTGCCGGGGCTGTGTTCGGGCGCGCTGATGCTCTTGGCGCTACGCGCGGTGCTGGCCGGCTCCGGTTGGATGATCCCCACGCTGTGCCTGACTGCCGCCGGTGTGGCGCACCTCATCGACGTCACGCGGCGCTGGCGTGGATGACATCGCCAAAATGAAAGAGCCCCGGTTCGGATTGAACCAGGGCTCTATCTTTGATGGTTGTGATAGCCGAGCGAGCCGCCGCGGCTCGCCGCAGAGCGCTTACTTCAGCGTCTGCAGATAGGCGACCACGTCCTTGCGCTGCTGCTCGTTGGCCAGCTTGAAGGTCATCTTGGTCGAACCGGTGGCCTGATCGGCGTGGCCCTTGTCGGTCAGGAACTTCTTCAGGAAGGCGTTCGGATCCGGCAGGTAGGCGATGATGTTCTCGGGGGTCCAGACCAGGCCGGCCTCGCCCGAGTGATGGTTCAGCTCCGAATAGGTGAAGCCGGGAGCGGTGCCGGCCTTGCGTCCGACGACGCCGCCGAGCGCCGGGCCGACCATGTTCTTGTCGGCACGGTGGCAGGTCATGCACTGCTTGAAGACGGCCTCGCCCTTGGCGGCGTCCTGCGCCGACGCGGTGCCGATCGAAAGCGTACCCGCCGTAGCGGTGATGGTGAGAATTGCGAGAATGTTACGGACCACGTCTCTCTCCTTAGCTCGTCCTAGACTTTCGTCATTGTGTGCCTAACCCGGCGGCAGGCGACCTGCGACAACGTGCCATCCAAACTCCTTCTGCATTCACCTGTAAAGCGGTTATGACAATCGGAGCGGCGCCACTGGACGACACATTCGACTTATAGCCTTGATTCAGAAAGAATTTGCTCAGGGAATAGGTAATTCGGTGGATTTTTATGGGTTCCACCGATCGCGCCCACTTGTCAGGGCCGGAAAGTCCGAATAGTTGCTGCTTGCGACCCCTGTTGCATTCCTGTGACAAGGGCACCGCGTCCTGAGCGGTAAAATGGCTGCTAGACCTGTCCAGCCCGACATCACCCTTGTCCTCGATTTGGAGGGGGTGATCCGCGACGCAACGTTATCTCCCGCAATGGCGGCTGAGAGTGTCGACGGCTGGCTCGGGCAGGCTTGGACCGATGTGGTCGGCGCCGACGGCAGCGACAAAGTCCGTCGCATCGTGGCTGATACCCGCGCCAGCGGCATTTCGGCTTTCCGCCAGATCAATCAGCGATTCCCGAGCGGCGCTGAGATCCCTATGGAATTCACCACCATGATGCTGGGCGATCGCACCGGCATCCTGGCGGTCGGCAAGAATCTGCAGGCGGTCACCGAGCTGCACGCCCGTCTGATCGCCGCCCAGCAGGCGATGGAGCGGGATTACTGGCGGTTTCGCGAGCTGGAGACCCGCTACCGGCTGGTTTTCGAAGCTTCCACGGACGCCGTCCTGATCGTATCGGCCGTCGACCTGCGCATCATCGAGGCCAACCGCGCCGCTATTCAGGCGCTGAGTGGCGTCGATCGCATCAATGAGGATCTCAACGGCCGCGAGTTCTTCCAGGAGATCGCGCCGGCTGACCGCGACAGTGTTCGCGACATGTTGTTGCGAGTCCGCGAGCGCGGGATGGCGCTGAGCATTCTGGTTCATACCGCCCGCAAGGGCCGGCCGTGGATGCTGCGCTGCTCGATGATGTCCTCGCCCCAGGGGCAAGTCTTCCTGCTGCATTTTGCGCCGGTCGCAAGTTCTCCCGAGAACGAGGATGCCGAAGAGCAGGCAAGTCTGCGCGAGCTGATCGATCGCATACCGGATGGATTCGTCGCGCTCGACTCCAGCGGCATCATCCGACAGGCCAACCAGGCCTTCCTCGATATCGTCGAACTCGGTTCGAAGGGATCTGTGATCGGAGAGCCGCTCGGGCGTTGGCTGAATCAGCCCGGCGCCGATCTCGGCGCGCTGCTCGGCCATCTGCGGCGGTACAAAACGGTGCGGCTATTTCATACCGTGGTGCGCGGCGAACTCGGCAGCGAGACGGAAGTCGAGATATCGGCGGTGGACGGCGAGGACCGCGGCTACACCGGCGTGCTACTGCGGAACGTGTCGCGGCGCCTCGGGGGGAGCGGCGAAGGCGACGCGCTCCGCGATGCGCTCGGGCAGATCAGCAAGCAGCTCGGCCGCTCGTCATTGCGAAAGCTGGTCAAGAACGCCGTTACCATCGTCGAGAAGCATTACGTTCGAGAAGCGCTCGATATTTCCAAAGGCAACCGCACCGCCACAGCGGAACTGCTTGGATTGAGCCGACAAAGTCTTTATGCCAAGCTGAATAGATATGGGCTCGATGATAAAGGGCCCGGCCCGCAGGACGGTGACCCAGAGGATTGGTTGCCCCCCAGGCCCCGGCCATCCGGGCGTTCGAACGGGCGCCCTCTCGAATGCGGGGGGGAACCAAATCATCTCGCCGGCTCGATACAGCGGCATGGCGCGTTGCTGGTTGTCAGCGAACCCGATCACATCATCATTCAGGCCAGTGCCAACGCCACAGAGTTTCTAGGCGTACCTAGGCTGCCTTGACTGCCTTTGGCCGAGCTCGATGGCGATCTCTTGATGCGCATTTTGCCGCATCTCGATCCGACCGTGGAAGGCACGCCGATCGCGGTGCGCTGCCGGATCGGGCAGCCTGCGAAAGACTATGATGGGCTGATCCACCGGCCGCCGGAAGGTGGGATGGTGATCGAACTCGAGCGCGCCGGGCCTCCGCTCGAACTCGCCGGCTTGCTCGGCGACGCGCTCGAGATCATCCGCAATGCCGGCTCGGTGCGCGCGCTCAGCGAAGACGCCGCTTCGCTGTTTCAGGCGCACACCGGCTACGACCGGGTGATGGTGTATCGCTTCGACAATGAAGGTCATGGCGAGGTGTTGTCGGAGCGGCGGCGCCACGGCCTCGAATCCTTTCTCGGCAATCGCTACCCGTCGTCCGACATTCCACAGATGGCCCGCCGGCTCTACGAGCGCACCCGGGTCCGCGTGCTGGTGGACGTCAACTATCAGCCGGTGCCGCTCGAGCCGCGGCTGTCGCCACTGACCGGGCGCGACCTCGACATGTCGAGCTGCTTCCTGCGCTCGATGTCGCCGATCCATCTGCAGTACCTCAAGAACATGGGAGTCGGCGCTACGCTGGTGGTGTCGCTGGTGGTGGGCGGCAAACTGTGGGGATTGATCGCCTGCCACCATTATCAGCCGCGCTTCATCCATTTCGAGCTGCGCTCGGTGTGCGAGCTGCTGGCCGAAGCGATCGCCACTCGCATCACCGCACTTGAGAGCTTTGCGCAAAGCCAGGCCGAGCTGTTCGTCCAACGACTCGAGCAGCGCATGATCGAGGCGATCTCCCGCGAGGGCGATTGGCGCGGCGCGATCTTCGATGCGTCGCAGCCGATCCTGCAGCCGCTCGGCGCTTCCGGTTGCGCGCTGATCTCGGAAGGCGAGGTCCGCACCATCGGCGATGTGCCGGGCACGCAAGACATTCGCGATCTCGTGGTCTGGCTCGATCACCAGCCGCGAACCACCGTCATCGCCACGGCTTCGCTGGCGCAAGAAGCGCCAGATCTGGCGCGACTGACGAGGACGGCCAGCGGGGTCGTTGCGGCGCCGATTTCAAGCCATGCCGGCGAGTACTTGATCTGGTTTCGTCCCGAACGCGTCCACACCGTGACCTGGGGCGGCGATCCGCAGAAACCGTTCGTCATCGGCGACAGCCCCGCCGACCTGTCGCCGCGCCGCTCTTTCGCCAAGTGGCATCAAGTGGTGGAGGGGACGTCGGAACCGTGGACGCCGGCCGATCTCGCCGCTGCGCGTACCATCGGCCAGTCGGTCACGGATATCGTGCTGCAGTTCCGCGCTGTGCGGACGCTGATCGCGCAGGACCAGTTCGAGCAGTTCTCGCGTCAGGTGCGCAGCTCCGGACAGCCGGTGCTGATCACTGACGTAGGAGGGCGAATCCTCCTGATGAACGACGCCTTCCGGGACGTGTTGCCGAAGGCGCGCCAGACCGTCGTCAAGCTCGATGAGCTCGCTGATGTCGTACACGATTCCGACGAGTTCCGACGCAACGTCGCCGAGTTGATCGAACACCGCCGAAGCTGGCGTGGTGAGATCCAGCTGCGCACCGACGGCAACGAACTGCGACCGATGACTGTGCGCGCGGACCCGGTAATGCCGACGCGCGATCGCACCCTGGGTTGCGTGCTGATCTTAACCGACAATGCCGACCGTCGCGCCGCCGATGCGGCGCGCAGCCGCTTCCAGGAAGGCATCCTGAAGAGCACGCGGGTCGGTCGGATCAGGCTCGATTCGAAATCCGACCTCGTCTACCAGAACCTGCTGTCAGCCGTCGTCGAGAACGCGCAGCTCGCAGCCCTGGAGATCACCTATGGGGTGGAAGCCAGCCGGATCGCCGATCTGCTGGAGGGGGTGCGCCAGTCGACGCTACGCACCGCCGAAGTGCTCGAACATCTGGTGCTTCACGCCGCCCGCACCGCGGGCGATCCGCCCAGCCAATCCTAGGTATCAGCGGCGGCGACTGCTGTGCCCTCTGAGACAACGCGTTGGATCTCGATTGACAGCGCGATGTTGCAGGCGAAGGCTGCAGCGCCTTCCTCGACGACGCGGTCGACATCCGGAGCAGCGGCGCCGGCCTGGTCGAGCGCTTCGCGATAGGCGAGCTTAAGCGTTGCAACGTCGCCGATGTCCGAGAAATCGTAATGCGCCAATTGCTCCGGTCCGAGCCGCAGCGTCTTCTCCAGCAGTCGCCGAAGAATCAGCCCGCCATTGAGATCGCCGAGGTAGCGTGTGTAGGCGTGGGCGATCAGCAGGCTGCCGTCGCCGGCTGCCGCGGACTCGATACGGCGCAGATAGGCAACGCCGGCAGGCAGCATCGGAACGGTGTTGGCCCAGCGGCTGCCGCACAGCGCATCGAGATCGCGGCGAATGGCACCGGCGCGATCGAGTCGGTGCTTCGCCATCGGGCCCAGGATGAAGCTATCGCGATGCCGCTCGATGCCTTGTTCGAGCGCCTGGTAGGCCGGATGCAGATTGCGCAGCAGCAGCACATAGCCACGTCGATCCGCGCGTCCGTGCAGCATGTCGGCGATAAGGCCGGTGCGCTCCGCGTCGCGATGCAACTCCCGGGTCCGTCCATAGAGGGCCGCTGTTAAGCTGCGGCCCGCCGAAGCGATTTCCATTCTCGAAGTCCCGCCTTTCGGCTGCTCCTATAGCAGATTGTGCGGAGCCGGCGAACGCTGCTCCATTCTCACTGCGCGCTCTCACGCATGGCCATGAAAGCGCGTGCATGGCGCGGCGCCAAGGACCCGTCGCGGCCGATCAGATCGCAGCCGAGCCGCAGCGCCAATTCCGGCCGCGCTACCATCATCGGTCCTCCGAGCATGATGCCGACGGCGCGGTTACGCGAATCGCGACGGACAATCTCGACGGCCCGGGCGATTTCATCGAGCTTACGTTCGCTGCCGACCGAGAAACCGACAACGTCGAACCAGCGCTCTCGAACGAGCAGCGCCAATTCGTCGTCGGACTCGAACGGCCCAGTGCAGACATGCCAGCCGTCCTGCCGGAAGAACTCGGCCACCATCGCCATGCCGAAGCTGTGTTGCTCACCACTACCGAGCGTCAACAGCACGGTGCCGCCGCTGGCGTTGTCCGGCGCGAAGGCTTCGCCGATATGGCGCAGGATTCGCTGCAGGCGGCTGATAGCAAGTGTGACGTTGGCGAAGTCGGTGGTGTCGTTTTCCCACATCTCGCCGAGTAGCCGCGCACTCGGCGCGAGCAGGTTGAGCAAGATCAATTCAGCAGTGGCGCCCTGCGCGATAAGGCTTTCGACGATTGCGAAAGCCGCAGCCTCGTCGTTCTGCAGCGCCTGCATCGTGAATCCCTGAACCGGAAACGACGGGGCGCGATCGGCTGAAAGCGAAGGCTCGGATGCGGCCATCGCCCGCAACGCCATTCCGACCTGGGGGAGTATCTGGTTGTGCAGCGAACGCACGATCCCATCCGCTTTCAGCCGGGGTGGGGAACGCCACAGCGGATCGGCGAGCAGGATCGGCAATTCGCCGGGGATGGCGCCATCAATCGTGGGCGCCTCCGGCGATGGCACCGCCCTCGGTTCAGTGGTGACGGCGGTCGGGTCCGAAAACTCGTTCCAGTTGGACATGGGGTATTCCCTCACCTTTGGTGGACGTCCGAGCTCGCCGAGCGTCAAGTTTAATTTACGTATGGTTTGATTGACAGTGGCAATGTCGAAGACTAGCCTTTGTTTGTCAGCCCGCACTTTAGGGAGTAGCGCGGTGCCTCATCGAGCAGCATCAGATCAAGAAATTGGCGGTCTGGGCGTGACGGTGGCTCCCTCCCGCTTCCCCGTGCCGGTATCGCATCACCGCGACCCCTCTGTGTCAAACGGTGTTTACAGTGACGCGGAGGATTCCGTTGCTGCGGCGCGTCAAGCCGGCGCGACACCTCAGGGACAGGTTCGACAAGGCGGTCAGACACTTAATCTGCTTTACACGGCTGAGGAGCGGCTCCGCCGCGATGCAACAAAATGGACTTTGGTGCAGGGGATTCTGGCGCCGGTTCAGTTTGTCGTCTTCCTGATCAGTCTTGGACTCGTCCTGCGCTACCTCGCGACCGGCGATGGTTACGGCGTTGCCACGGCTTCGGTCGTGATCAAGACGCTGGTGCTCTACACAATCATGATCACCGGCGCGATCTGGGAGAAGGAAGTCTTCGGCTGCTATTTGTTCGCCAAGGCGTTCTTCTGGGAGGACGTGTTCAGCTTCCTCGTTCTGGCGCTTCACACCACCTATCTGGTGATGCTGTTCGCCGGCATCGGCGATGCACGCCAGCAGATGTTCGTCGCGCTGGCCGCCTATGCGACTTACGTCGTCAACGCCACGCAGTTCGTCCTCAAGCTCAAAGCCGCGCGCCGCGATGAGCGAATCGCCGCGCAGCTCGCCGGCGCCAGCATGTCCGGAGGCCGGGCATGACCGTGCATGTGCCGAGTTGCGTCGAAGGCTCTGTGGCGCGCGAAGTTCGTACCGAAAGCGGCCAGCGTGAAGTGTTCTGCGGGCTGACCGGCATCGTCTGGCTGCACGAAAAATTCAGGACGCGTTCTTCCTCGTCGTCGGCTCGCGCACCTGCGCGCATCTGATTCAGTCGGCGGCCGGCGTGATGATCTTCGCCGAGCCGCGATTCGGCACGGCCATCATGGAAGAGAAAGATCTGGCCGGTCTCACCGACGCCAATGACGAGCTCGACCGCATTGTCGCGCAGCTTCTGGAGCGGCGGCCAGACATCAAGCTGTTGTTCCTGGTCGGCTCGTGCCCGTCCGAAGTCATCAAGCTCGATCTGTCGCGTGCCGCGATCCGTCTGTCGCAGCGGTTCTCGCCCGGCGTACGCATCCTCAACTACTCGGGCAGCGGCATCGAGACGACGTTCACCCAAGGCGAGGACGCTTGCCTGGCCTCGATGGTTCCGGAGCTTCCCGCCGCGACCGACACCAAGCCGTCGCTGCTGGTGATCGGCTCGCTGGCCGACGTCGTCGAAGATCAATTCAAGCGCATGTTCGATGCACTCGGCATCGACAACGTCGCGTTCTTCCCGCCGCGCAAATCGACCGCGCTGCCGAGCGTCGGGCCGAATACCAAGATCCTGATGGCGCAGCCGTTCCTGCCAGACACCGTGCGGGCGCTGGAGCAGCGCGGCGCCAAGCGGCTTGCCGCACCGTTCCCGCTCGGTGTCGAAGGCACCACCGGCTGGCTGCGTGCCGCGGCCGACGCATTCGGCATCGACGCGGCCAAGTTCGAGCAAGTCACCGCGCCCAATCGCGCCCGCGCCGAGCGCGCACTGGCCGCGTTCAAGACCGAGCTCGGTGGCCGTCGCATCTTCTTCTTCCCCGATTCGCAGCTCGAGATTCCGCTCGCGCGCTTCCTGTCGCGTGAGTTGGACATGCAGCTCGTCGAAGTCGTGACGCCGTATCTGCACCGCGAGCATCTGGCCGAGGAGCTGAAGCTACTGCCGGCCGATGTGGCGCTGACCGAAGGGCAGGACGTCGATCATCAACTCGACCGCTGCCGCGTCGCGCGGCCCGACATCGTGGTCTGCGGCCTCGGCCTCGCCAATCCGCTCGAGGCGGAAGGCATCACGACGAAGTGGTCGATCGAACTCGTTTTCACGCCGATCCAGGGCTACGAGCAGGCGGCTGATCTCGCCGAGCTGTTCGCGCGTCCGCTGGTTCGCCGCGCCAAGCTGGTGGCCTAAGATGCAGCTCACGGTCTGGACCTATGAAGGCCCTCCCCATGTCGGCGCGATGCGCGTCGCCACCGGCATGGAGCAGTTGCACTACGTGCTGCACGCCCCGCAGGGCGACACCTACGCCGATCTGTTGTTCACCATGATCGAGCGCCGCAACAAGCGGCCGCCGGTGACCTACACGACGTTTGCTGCCCGTGATCTCGGCAAGGACACCGCCGAGCTGTTCATGAGCGCGGCTCGCAACGCCTATGCGCGGTTTTCCCCGCAGGCAATGATCGTCGGCGCCTCATGCACCGGCTCGCTGATTCAGGACGACCCTGGGGGGCTCGCCAAGTCGCTCGGCTTTCCGATTCCGGTGATTCCGATCGACCTGCCGGCGTATCAGCGCAAGGAAAACTGGGGCGCGTCCGAGACGTTCTATCAGCTCGTCCGCGCCATCGCCGGCCCGAAGGCGCCGGCGCCTGGCACCAAGCGCGCCGAGCGTGCGCCTGGCGTGAGGCCAAAGGCCAATCTGCTCGGTCCGACCGCGCTCGGCTTCCGCCACCGCGACGACGTCGCGGAAATCACCAAGCTGCTCGGCCAGCTCGGTATCGATGTGAATGTGGTGGCGCCGATGGGCGCGACGCCGGCGGACCTGACCCGGCTCGGCGATGCCGATTTCAACGTCGTGCTGTATCCCGAGGTTGCCTCGCAGGCCGCGTCGTGGCTGCAGCGCATCTTCCATCAGCCGTTCACCAAGACGATCCCAATTGGGGTCTCGGCGACGCGCGACTTCGTGCGCGAAGTCGCAGGCTTCGCGGGCATTGATCCCGAGCCAGTGCTGGCCGCCGCTTCGACGCGGTTACCGTGGTACTCGCATTCGGTCGACTCGACCTATCTCACCAACAAGCGCGTCTTCATCTTCGGCGATGCAACCCATGCCATCGCGGCGGCGCGGATCGCTTCCGAAGAACTCGGCTTCAAGGTGGTCGGGCTCGGCACTTACAGCCGTGAATTCGGCCGTGATATCCGCGAGGCGGCGGCGAAGTACGATGTCGAGGCGCTGATCACTGACGATTACCTCGAAGTCGAAGCCAAGGTCGCTGAACTGCATCCGGAGCTGGTACTCGGCACCCAGATGGAGCGGCATATCGCCAAGCGGCTCGGGGTGCCCTGCGCGGTGATCTCGGCGCCGGTGCACGTCCAGGATTTCCCGGCGCGCTACGCGCCGCAGATGGGATTCGAAGGCGCCAATGTGATCTTCGATACCTGGGTCCATCCGCTGATGATGGGCCTCGAAGAGCATCTCCTCGCGATGTTCAAGGATGATTTCGAGTTCAAGGACGGTGCGCTTCCGTCGCATCTCGGCACCGGCCATGCGCCTTTAGTCGCGCCCGCCGCCGCCGAGGTTGCCGTTGCGCTGCCGCAAAGCGCGCCGCTTGCCGAAGGCGCAGCATCAGTCCCAACGACGGTAGTTGCGTCAGCCGCTGGCGTCGTCTGGGCTCCCGAAGCCGAGAAGGAATTGCAGAAGATTCCATTCTTCGTGCGCGGCAAGGCCCGTCGGAACACCGAGCGCTTCGCCAACGAGAATGGCGTCGCGACCATCACTGTCGAGACCTTGTACGATGCCAAAGCGCATTTCGCCCGCTGACAAGACCCCGGTCCGGGTCGTCATCGTCACGCTGGACAGCCATTTGTCCGGTGCCGCCGCGCGCGCCCGCAATCTGCTGCGCAAGGACTATCCGGGAATCGAACTCACCGTGCACTCCGCCGACGAGTGGGGCACGGATGCCGTCGCGCTGGCGCGCTGCATCGCCGATATCGAGACCGGCGACATCATCATCGCCACCATGCTGTTCATGGACGATCACGTCCGCGCCGTGATGCCGGCGCTCGTCGCGCGCCGTACGCAGTGCGACGCGATCGTCTGCTGCATGTCGGCCTCCGAAGTGGTGAAGCTGACCCATATCGGCAAGTTCGACATGAGCGCCGAAGCGCTCGGCATGATCAACTGGCTGAAGAAGCTACGCGGCAAGAAGCACGAAGGTTCGGCCGGCAAGGGCGAGATGAAGATGCTGCGGCAGCTGCCGAAGCTGCTGCGCTTCATCCCCGGCACCGCGCAGGACATGCGCGCTTACTTCCTGGTGCTGCAATATTGGCTGGCCGGCTGCGAGCAGAACATCGCCAACATGGTGCGGCTCTTGATCGACCGCTACGCCAGCGGTCCGCGCAAGGCGTTGCGCGGCGTCGCCAAGGTCGAAGCACCGATCGATTACGCCGATATCGGCGTGTATCACCCCAAGATGAAGGG
>NZ_BADD01000323.1 GCF_000333455.1 Rhodopseudomonas sp. B29 | reverse complement strand
GCACGGCTAATCACGCCCAGCAGTCGATGGAGCGCGACTACATCCGGTTGCGGCATGCCGAGACCAGGTATCGGCTGCTGTTTCAGGTGTCATCCGAGGCGGTCATGATTGTCGATGCGAGCAACGAGCTGATCGTCGACGCCAACCCGGCGACGCTGGCGCTGTTCGACGCCAGCGCACCCCACACTCTGAACACACCGGTCGCCGGCTTCTTCGATCCGGCCGATCAGCAGACGGTTCTGACACTGCTCGCCGACGTGCGCTCCACAGGCCGCGACGGCCGGGCTCGGGTGCGGCTCGCCAATGCCGGCCGCGAATGCGATCTGTCGGCCTCGCTGTTCCGTCAGGAGAACGCGTCGTTGTTCTTGGTGCGGCTGGCGTCGCATTCCGCCGTTCAGGAGACCGGCGCCGCCAAGGCGGTGTCGATGCTGATGAAGTACTTCGAAGCCGCCGCCGATGCGCTCGTCATCACCCAGTTCGACGGCCGCGTGGTCCGCGCCAATCTGGCCTTCATCGAAATGGCGCAGCTCGGCAGCGCCGAGCAGGCGAGGGGCGAGATGCTCGATCGCTGGCTCGGCCGCACCGGCGTCGATCTCAGCGTCGCGCTCGCCAATCTGCGCCAGAACGGCACGATCCGCCTGTTCGCCACCGTACTGCGTGGCGAATACGGCGCCGTCGCCGAGGTCGAAGTTTCGGCTGTGGCGGTGCACGACACCGACGACAAGCCATGCTTCGGCTTCGCCATCCGTAATGTCGAAAAACGGCTCACCACGGCCTCTACCAGCAAGCGCGAACTGCCGCGCTCGGTGGCTCAGCTCACCGAGCTGATCGGGCGTGTGCCGCTGCGCGATCTGGTGCGCGAGACCACCGACGTGATCGAGAAGCTGTCGATCGAGGCCGCGCTGGAATTGACCGGCGACAATCGCGCCTCGGCTGCCGACATGCTCGGCCTCAGCCGCCAGAGCCTCTACGTCAAACTACGCCGCTATGGCCTCGCCGAACACGCCGCGGAGGGCGAGGCAGCCGATGAGTAATGTTCCGATGAGTAACAGCGTGGCCCTGCGGCCGGCGCCTTCCGCCATCCTGGAAGTGCTGCATCCGATCACCTGGTTTCCGCCGATGTGGGCGTTCGGCTGCGGCGTGGTGTCGTCCGGCGTGCCGATCTCGTCGCGCTGGATCGAGGTGATCGCCGGCATCGTGCTGTGCGGGCCGCTGCTGGTGGCCACCAGTCAGGTCGTCAACGACTGGTTCGATCGCGACGTCGACGCCATCAACGAGCCGAACCGGCCGATTCCGTCCGGTCGCATACCGGGGCGGTGGGGGCTGTATCTGTCGTTCCTGTGGACCGCGGCATCCCTGCTGGTCGCCAGCCAGCTCGGCGCCTGGGTGTTCGGTGCCGCGGCGCTCGGCCTGGTGCTGGCCTGGATGTACTCGATGCCGCCGTTCCGCCTGAAGCAGAACGGCTGGCTCGGCAACGGCGCCTGCGCGATTACGTACGAAGGCTTCGCCTGGTTCACCGGCGCCGCGGTGATGCTCGGCGGTCTGCCGCCGTGGTGGATCACGACGCTGGCGCTGCTTTACAGCGCCGGTGCCCACGGCATCATGACGCTGAACGACTTCAAATCGATCGAGGGCGATATCAAGACCGGCGTCGGCTCACTGCCGGTCAAGCTCGGCGTCGACAACGCCGCGCGCGTGCTGTGTGCGGTGATGGCAATCCCGCAGGTCATCGTGATCGCGCTGTTGCTGGCGTGGGACCGTCCGATCGGCGCCGCGATTGTCGGATTCGTGCTCGCCGTCCAGCTCGCACTGATGGTTCGCTTCCTGCGCGCGCCGGTCGAGCGCGCCACCTGGTTCTCGGGTCTCGGCGTCGCGCTGTATGTGTCCGGCATGATGGCGAGCGCCGTCGCCGTGTCGTCGTTTGGAGCGTCCTGATCATGCGGTCATCCTCGATGCGTCCTCTGTCGTGGCTGGGCATCGTCCGCATGGGGCTGGTGCAGACCGGCCTCGGCGCGATCGTGGTACTGACTACATCGACGCTGAACCGGGTAATGGTGGTCGAGCTGGCGCTGCCGGCGATGCTGCCGGGTGCGCTGGTGGCGATCCATTATGCGCTGCAGGTGTTCCGCCCGGCGTGGGGGCACGGCTCCGACCGCGGCGCGCGGCGCACGCCGTGGATCATCGGCGGCATGGCGGTGCTGGCGCTCGGTGGCTTTCTCGCCGCCTGCGCGACCGCCTGGATGGCGACGCAGCCTCTGTTCGGCGTCGCGCTGGCGATCGTGGCGTTCTGCCTGATCGGGGGCGGCGTCGGCGCCGCCGGCACATCGCTCCTGGTGTTGCTGGCCAAGCGCGTCGATGACAAGCGCCGCGCTGCGGCCGCCACCATCGTCTGGGTGATGATGATCGCCGGCTTCATCGTCACCACCGCTGTCGGGGGCCAGTTGCTCGATCCGTTCTCGCCGCTGCGGCTGATCGAGGTCTCGGGCGGCGTGTCGCTGATTGCGATGGCGCTCACCTTCATCGGCGTACTCGGCATCGAGGGCAGGGCGACCGCGACGACCATCGTGACCGCAGAGCAGCCGGCGCCTCAGGGCTCGTTCGTGCAGGCCTTCAAGGAAGTCTGGGCCGAGCCACAGGCGCGGCGCTTCGCGATCTTCGTGTTCGTCTCGATGTTGGCCTACAGCGCCCAGGATCTGATCCTGGAGCCGTTCGCCGGCGCCGTGTTCGGCTTCACGCCGGGTGAGACCACCAAGCTGTCGAGCATGCAGCATGGCGGCACACTGATCGGCATGGCGATGGTGCCGATCCTCGGCGCGCTGTTTCCGAAGTCGCGCGGCAATCTGCAGATCTGGACAGTCGGCGGTTGCATCGCTTCGGCGATCGCGCTGCTCGGCCTGTCGTCGGCGGCGATCGTCGGCCCGAGCTGGCCGCTACGCGCCACCGTATTCGCGCTCGGCGTCACCAATGGTGCTTATGCGGTCGCTGCGATCGGCTCGATGATGGAGCTGGTCGGCGCCGGCGGCGAGCATCGCGAGGGGGTCCGCATGGGCCTGTGGGGCGCCGCGCAGGCGATCGCTTTCGGCATCGGGGGCTTTATCGGCACGCTGGCGAGTGACGTCGCGCGGCTGATACTGGGCGCGCCGGCTCTGTCCTACGCCGCAGTGTTTGCTGCGGAAGCTGGTCTGTTCGTGGCCTCGGCTGCGATGGCGATCTGGGTGCACCGTGCCCGCGCTGTCCCGGCGCAAAGTCGAAATGATGATGTCGATCTGTCCAACGCGGCCATCGCGGGAGGCTAAGATGAGTGACAATTCCGCTATCTATGACGTTGTCGTGGTCGGCGGCGGGCCGGCCGGCGCCACCGCGGCCTGCGATCTTGCCCGTGCCGGCAAACGTGTGGTGCTGCTCGACCGTGCCGGCCGCATCAAGCCGTGCGGCGGCGCCATCCCGCCGCGCGCGATCCGCGACTTTGCGATTCCCGACTCGATGCTGGTGGCGAAGATCAACGCCGCGCGAATGATCTCGCCGGCCAATGCTGAAGTCGACATGCCGATCGACGGCGGCTTCGTCGGCATGGTCGACCGCGAGCATTTCGACGAGTGGCTGCGCCAGCGCGCCGCGACGGTCGGTGCCGAGCGGCGCACCGGCACGTTCAAGCGCTTCTCGCGCGACGAGGCCGGCGTCAACACCGTGCACTACGACGAGCGCCAGCCCGACGGCTCGACGGCGGAGCGCACGGTACGCTCCCGCGCCATCATCGGCGCCGATGGCGCGGTGTCGGGCGTCGCCCGGCAATTCCTCAAGGATGCCGATCGGGTGCCGTTCGTGTTCGCCTATCACGAGATCATCAAGGCGCCGACGCCCGAGCAGCGAGCAGCCTACGAGTCGCGGCGCTGCGATGTGTACTATCAGGGCCACGTCTCGCCGGATTTCTACGGCTGGGTGTTCCCGCACGGCCAGACCGTCAGCGTCGGCACCGGCTCGATGCACAAGGGCTTCTCGCTGCGCGATTCGGTCGCCGAGCTGCGCAAGGCGACCGGGCTCGACGAGGTCGAAACCATCCGCAAGGAAGGCGCGCCGATCCCGCTGCATCCGCTGCCGCGCTGGGACGACGGCCACAGCGTACTGCTCGCCGGCGATGCCGCCGGCGTCGTCGCGCCGGCCTCGGGCGAGGGCATCTACTACGCGCTGCTCGGCGGCCGGCTTGCGGCCGAAGCGGTCGAGGAGTTTCTGCAGACCGCCGACGCGAAAGCCCTGAAATTGGCCCGTAAGCGCTTCATGCGCGGCAACGGCTCGGTGTTCCGGATCCTCGGCCTGATGCAGTGGTACTGGTACGCCAACGACAAGCGCCGCGAGCAGTTCGTCAGCATCTGCCGCGACAAGGACGTGCCAGAAACTGACTTGGGACTCCTACATGAACAAACGGCTGTC
>NZ_BADD01000324.1 GCF_000333455.1 Rhodopseudomonas sp. B29 | reverse complement strand
CCGCTCGGCACGCCCGGCGAGATCTGCGCCAAGGGCCCGCAGGTGATGACCGGCTACTGGAACAGGCCGGACGAAACCGCGCAGGTGATGACCGCCGACGGCTTCTTCCGTACCGGCGATATCAGCTGCCGACTGCCGCGCG
>NZ_BADD01000325.1 GCF_000333455.1 Rhodopseudomonas sp. B29 | reverse complement strand
AACCATTATCTGTCGGTGGCGATCTCCTACCTGTTCGCCCATCGCCCGCAGTGGGGAGCCAATTCGGCGATCGGCAAGACCGCGGTGTCGAGCGCGACCGGGCTCGCGCTGCGCGCGCCCCGGAATGACGAGAGGAGGGGGCGGACCTTCGTTGTAAGAAATCCGCGTGTTCCGCTCCTACACAGCAGCGCTCGCAACCGGCATCTCGATGGTCTGCGGCGGTGGCTCGATGCCGGCTTCCTCGACGCAGTATTTCACCGCGTCCCGCAACGTCAGTACAGTGGCGTCGGCCTGAGCGGACTCATTCGTGTCGGTGATCTTCGGCGTATCCGCCGACCACAGCGCGACGATGATCTTCGCACGCGGCGCCTTGCGGCGGAGGCGGCGAACGGCGTAGCGGATGTGGGTGATGTTCGACGCTTCCAGATACGACAGGCAGATCAGCGCGACGTTGGAGACGTCGAGGCCGAAGATGTTCTTGGTCGACAGCGCGCTCGACGGTTCGACGCGTGCGCCGATGCCGTGCACGCGGCACAAATGGGACAGCATCAG
>NZ_BADD01000326.1 GCF_000333455.1 Rhodopseudomonas sp. B29 | reverse complement strand
TTCCTTCCCCTTGTGCGATCGCTCATTTTCGAGCTGATCAATTCTTTGCTTGGTCGTTCCTACTTGTTATTGCCTACTTGGCGGTCTTGAGCACCTCCACGGCGGCCAAAACCTCCGGCGCCAGTCCGTCGCCGCCCGCGTCCACATGGGCGATGATGGCGCGGCGCATCCGTGGTTCCCAGAACTTCTTCAGATGCTCGGCGATGCCGGGCACGGCCTTGTCGGCGCCCTGGCTGCGAAAGAAGCTGCCGATCTGATTGGCCATGTAGACAAGCCGGTCAGGCGACATCGGCGGCTCCGTCGTGAGTGTGGTCGATGCGGCTCGGATGGGTGAAGACTTCGAAGCCGTCAGCGCGAGCGATGGCGGCGAGGGTGATGCCGGCGGCTTCCGCCATCCGCACGGCCAGCGCCGTCGGAGCCGACACGGCGACCAGCACGCTGCAGCCGAGCGCCGCGGTCTTCTGCACCATCTCGACCGAGACACGGCTGGTCAGCAGCACAAGGCCGCGGCTCGCGTCGATGCCGCCGCGCGCGATCGCGCCGGCAAGCTTATCGAGCGCATTGTGGCGGCCGACATCTTCGCGCAGCGCCACGATGCCCTGTTCGGGTATGTAGTACGCGGCGGCATGCACGGCGCGCGTCTCGACATTGAGCTTCTGCAGCGGCGGCATGGCCTCGATGGCGGCGACGATCTGCTGCGGCGAGAAGCTGCGGCCTTCACCGACGGTCGCGACCGGGCGCACCGCCTCGGCGATCGAGTCGACGCCGCACAGGCCGCAGCCGGTCGGGCCGGCGATATGGCGGCGGCGCTGCTGCAGTACGTCGGCTTCGGCATCGGCAAGCCACATCCGCAGTTCGACGCCGTCGTCGTGTGGCACCAACTCCAGCGTCTCGATCTGCGCGGCACTGGCGACGATGCCTTCGCTGAGGCTGAAGCCGACCGCGAAATCCTCGAGATCGGCCGGCGTCGCCATCATGACTGCCTGAGTGGAACCGTTGTAGCTGATCGCCACCGGCGTCTCTTCCGGAATTGCGCGCGTGCCGGCCTGCATGCGGCCGTTGCGCCAGACCTGGCTGGGACTGGTGTGGACCGTCCGCATCTTCACTCCGCGGCTTCGGCCGGCGCCGCGATCCGGCGGGCGGCCGCGGCCTGCTGATTGTAGTCGCGCTGCCAGTCGGACGGGCCGTTCGACGGCGCCACCTGCACGGCCGTCACCTTGTATTCCGGGCAGTTGGTCGCCCAGTCTGAATATTCCGTGGTGACCACGTTGGCCTGCGTGTCGGGGTGATGGAACGTGGTGTAGACGACGCCCGGCGCGACGCGATCGGTGATCAGCGCCCGCAACGTGGTTTCGCCGGCGCGGCTGGTGAGCCGCACCCAGTCGCCGTCGCGCACGCCGCGCTGTTCGGCATCGTGCGGGTGGATCTCCAGCCGATCCTCGTCGTGCCACACCGAATTGGCGGTGCGCCGCGTCTGCGCGCCGACATTGTACTGCGACAGGATGCGGCCGGTGGTGAGCAGCAGCGGGAAACGCGGCCCGGTGCGTTCGTCGGTCGCGACATATTCGGTGATGACGAACTTACCCTTGCCGCGCACGAAGTGATCGATGTGCATCACCGGCGTGCCTTCCGGCGCCTTGTCGTTGCACGGCCACTGGATCGACCCCAGCTCGTCGAGCCGGGCGTAGGATACGCCCGTGAAGGTCGGCGTCAGCTCGGCGATCTCGTCCATGATCTGCGACGGATGCGTGTAGGTCATCTTGTAGCCGACCGCCTCGGCCAGCTTCAGCGTCACTTCCCAGTCTTCCAGGCCGTTCTTCGGCGACATCACCTTGCGGACGCGCTGGATGCGGCGTTCGGCATTGGTGAAGGTGCCGTTCTTCTCCAGGAAGGTCGAGCCCGGCAGGAAGATATGTGCGTAGTTGGCGGTCTCGTTGAGGAACAGGTCGTGGACGATGACGCATTCCATCGCAGCCAAGCCGGCGGCGACGTGCTTGGTGTCGGGGTCGGACTGCAGAATGTCCTCGCCCTGCACGTAGAGCGCCTTGAACGAGCCGTCGACTGCGGCGTCGAGCATGTTGGGAATGCGCAGGCCAGGCTCGTTGTCGAGCTTGACGTTCCACAGCGCCTCGAAGCTCTCGCGCACCGCGTCGGTCGAGATGTGGCGATAGCCCGGCAGTTCGTGCGGGAAAGAGCCCATGTCGCACGAACCTTGCACGTTGTTCTGGCCCCGCAGCGGGTTCACGCCCACGCCGGGCCGACCGAGATTGCCGGTGGCCATCGCCAGATTGGCGATCGCCATCACGGTGGTCGAACCCTGGCTGTGCTCGGTGACGCCGAGACCATAATAGATCGCGCCGTTGCCGCCGGTGGCGAACAGCCGCGCCGCCTCGCGCAGCGCCTGCGGATCGACGCCGGTGACAGTGGCGGTGGCTTCGGGGCTGTTACGCTCGTCGCTGACGAACGCCGCCCAGTGCTCGTATTCGCTCCAGTCGCAGCGCTCGCGCACGAAAGCCTCATGGGCGAGACCTTCGGTGACGATCACATGAGCTAGCGCGGTCAGCACCGCGACGTTGGTGCCGGGCTTCAGCGGCAGATGCTGCGCGGCTTCGACATGCGCCGAGCGCACCAGATCGATGCGGCGCGGATCGATAACGATCAGCTTGGCGCCCTGGCGTAGCCGCTTCTTCAGTCGCGAGGCGAACACCGGGTGGCCGTCGGTCGGATTGGCGCCGATGATCAGCACGACGTCGGAATGCTCGACCGAGTCGAAGTCCTGGGTGCCGGCCGAAGTGCCGAACGCGGTCGACAGGCCGTAGCCGGTCGGCGAATGGCAGACGCGCGCGCAGGTGTCGACATTGTTGTTGCCGAAGCCGGCGCGGATCAGCTTCTGAACCAGGAAGGTTTCTTCGTTGGTGCAGCGTGACGAGGTGATGCCGCCGATCGAGTCGCGGCCGTATTTCGCCTGAATGCGCTTCAGCTCGGACGCCGCGTAGCTGAACGCTTCGTCCCAGCTCACTTCGCGCCACGGCTCGCTGATGCTGGAGCGGATCATCGGATTGAGGATGCGCTCCTTGTGATTGGCGTAGCCCCAGGCGAAACGGCCCTTGACGCAGGAATGGCCGCGATTGGCCTTGCCGTCCTTGTAGGGCACCATGCGGACCAGCTCTTCGCCGCGCATCTCGGCCTTGAAGCTGCAGCCGACGCCGCAATACGCACAGGTGGTCACCACCGAGTGCTCGGGCGTGCCGATCTCGATCACGCTCTTCTCGTTCAGTGTCGCGGTCGGACAGGCCTGGACGCAGGCGCCGCACGATACGCATTCGGAGCCGAGGAAGCTCTCCTGCATGCCGGGCGACACCACGGAGTCGAAGCCGCGGCCCGCGATGGTCAGCGCGAAAGTGCCTTGGACTTCTTCGCAGGCGCGGACGCAGCGCGAGCAGACGATGCACTTCGACGGATCGTAGGTGAAATACGGATTGGATTCGTCGCAGCCCGGGTTCGGGTGCTTCTCGCCGGAGTAACCATAGCGCACGTCGCGCAGGCCGACGGCGCCGGCCATGTCCTGCAGCTCGCAATCGCCATTGGCCGAGCAGGTCAGGCAATCGAGCGGGTGATCGGAGATGTACAGCTCCATCACGCCCTTGCGCAGCTGCTTCAGCCGCTCGGTCTGTGTCTTGACCACCAGGCCGTCGGCGACCGGCGTGGTGCACGACGCCGGCGTGCCGGCACGGCCTTCTATCTCGACCAGGCACAGCCGGCACGAGCCGAACGCGTCCACCATGTCGGTGGCGCACAGCTTGGGAATGCTGGTGCCGGCTTCCATCGCGGCGCGCATGATCGAGGTGCCTTCCGGCACGCTGATCTTTTGCCCATCGATGGTCAGCGTCACCGTCTTGGTGGAGGTCGAAGCGGGAGTTCCGAAATCGGTTTCGGAACGAGCGGCATGTGTTCTCCCCTCCTATCA
>NZ_BADD01000327.1 GCF_000333455.1 Rhodopseudomonas sp. B29 | reverse complement strand
CGATGATGACGCCGGTCGGGCGATTAGTTCTGCTGCGCTCGATCGACAAGAGCGCGCTGGTCAATGCGATGGCCTGGGTCACCGTGCCGGCGCTGGTCGGGCCGGTGATCGGCCCGCCGCTCGGCGGCTTCATCACCACGTACTTCTCGTGGCACTGGATCTTCCTGATCAACATTCCGATCGGCCTGATCGGCATCGCGATGG
>NZ_BADD01000328.1 GCF_000333455.1 Rhodopseudomonas sp. B29 | reverse complement strand
TTGGCGGCGATCATCGCCAGCGCATCGGACTGGTCGCCGTATTTCTGGAAGTACTTCTGCGCGATGATGCCGAACACGCCGGCGAAACCGGCCGGGGTGTCGCCGTCTTCGGGCAGATAGGAGGCGCGCAGCAGGTTCTTGCCGATCTCCGGCCCGGGGGTGCGGGTCATCTGCTCGACGCCGACCACCAGCACCACCTTGGCGGCACCCGACTCGATGGCGCGGACGCCCTGATGGACGGCCGCCGAGCCGGTGGCGCACGCGTTCTCGACACGGGTCGCCGGCTTGAAGCGCAGCGCCGGATCGGCCTGCAACACCAGCGCGGCGGTGAAGTCCTGCGGTGAGAAACCAGCGTTGAAATGCCCGAGAACGATCTCGTCGACATCAGACGCCGCAATGCCGGCATCGGCGATCGCCTCATTGGCGACACGGACGATCATGCTCTCGACGGTCTCGGCGTCGAACTTGCCGAACGGCATATGGGCCCATCCGACGATGCTGGCGGTCATGGCGTTTCTCCTGGGTGCGGTTGCTGGTTTGGGCCGAATATAGGACGGCCGTCAGCCAAAAGCATCCCCCTGCGGACCGGGTATACTTCCGTCATGCCCGGGCTTGACCCGCCTGCGCGGCCGAAGCCGCGACGGCGCGGCGAAGGCCCGGGCATCCATCGCACGAAGGAGATGGATCGCCGGGTCGAGCCCGGCGATGACGTCGGTGTTTTGTTCAGTTCACGAACTTGCCGCCCAGCTCATCCTCGATGTGAATCCGGATGATGTCGTCGAACGTCTTCTCGGCAGTGGTGAAGCCCAGCTGCAGCGCGCGGTCCGTCGAGAAATTGCGGGGCCAGCCGGAGACGATGCCGATGATCACCGGGTCGGGTTCACGCTTGATACGCGCCACGACGCTCTTGCCGGCGACACGCTCGAGCGCGGCGATCTGCTCGCCGACCGTCGCGGCGAGACCGGGCATAGACAGATTCCGCCGCGGCCCCATCGCGGCAAGGTCCATCGTGCCGGCGTGGATCAGAAAGCCGACTGCCGAGCGCGGCGAGGCGTGCCAGTGCATGA
>NZ_BADD01000329.1 GCF_000333455.1 Rhodopseudomonas sp. B29 | reverse complement strand
CGACGGCTCCGAGCAGGTCGGGCGTCTGCATCTCGCCGAAGCGCTGTCGTATCGGGCGCTGGCGGGTTCGCCGATCAGCACCGGGTTGTTCTTGGTGCGCCGTGACAGGACCTGGATGGTGCGGCGGATTTCCTCGTCGCGGCCGATCACCGGGTCGAGCTTGCCGTCGCGCGCTGCCTGGGTCAGGTCGCGGGCGTACTTCTTCAGCGC
>NZ_BADD01000330.1 GCF_000333455.1 Rhodopseudomonas sp. B29 | reverse complement strand
GCTCGGGCAGGCGCGGGGCGTGGCGATGCTGGCGCCGGCAATGCACGGCCTGATGGTCGCCGAATACGCGCCCAACCAGGTCAAGAAGACCGTAGTGGGCGCCGGCCATGCCGACAAAAATCAGATCCAGATGATGCTGAAGA
>NZ_BADD01000331.1 GCF_000333455.1 Rhodopseudomonas sp. B29 | reverse complement strand
CCGTCGCACCGGCTGGGGCGTGGTGGATAGTGACGGCAACCGGCTGAGCTATGTCGGCTGCGGCTCGATCGAGCCGAAGGACAC
>NZ_BADD01000332.1 GCF_000333455.1 Rhodopseudomonas sp. B29 | reverse complement strand
CCGGCAGCGTCCGCAGGGCGATGCCGGGGCGTGTCGAAGGATGGCCAGAGGCCACTCTTAGCCATGGTTCGAGACGGCGCTTCGCGCCTCCTCAT
>NZ_BADD01000333.1 GCF_000333455.1 Rhodopseudomonas sp. B29 | reverse complement strand
CCGGGGTCGACTGGATCTAGGTGTTCTCGACGCTCGAGGCTTCGAGCTTCAGAAACATCGCCATGCAGTAGCCGCCGAGGCCGAAGAACACGCCCTGGCCGAGGCTGAGAATGCCGCCGTAGCCCCAGCAGATCACCAGCCCGAGCGCCACGAAGGCGTAGGTGAGATATTTGGCGACGAGGTTGAGCCGGAAGACATCGAGGCAGAGCGGCAGGATCACGACCAGAAGAGCGGCCAGAACCAGAATGCCCATCAGCTCTTTGCGATTAACGAAGCGCGCGTTGTCGTTCATGAGCGTGAGCCTCTGCTTACTTGCGGACTTTGAGGGCGAACAGACCCTGCGGGCGCAACATCAGGATGGCGACGACCGAGAGCAGCGTCAGCACCTTGGCCATCGATCCCGACATGAAGAATTCGAGCGTCGACTGCGTCTGCGAGATGCTGAAGGCCGAGGCGATGGTGCCGATCAAGCTGGCGGCGCCGCCGAACACGACGACCAGGAAGGTGTCGACGATGTAGAGCTGGCCCGAGGTCGGCCCGGTCGAGCCGATCATCGTGAAGGCGCTCCCGGCGATGCCGGCGATGCCGCAGCCGAGGCCGAAGGTGTAGCGGTCGACCTTCTCGGTGTTGATGCCGACGGCGCCGGCCATCACCCGGTTCTGCACCACGGCCCGGACCTGTCGGCCCCAGCGCGACTTGTACATGACGTAGGCCACGACGATCGTGATCAGCACCGTCAGGCACATCACGAACACGCCGTTGATCGGCACTTCGATGCTGTCGGTGACCTTCAGCGAGCCGAGCATCCACTGCGGCAGTTCGACGCCGACTTCGCGCGGGGCGAAGATCGACCGATAGGCCTGCTGCAGGATCAGGCTGAGGCCCCAGGTCGCCAGCAGCGTATCGAGCGGACGCCGATAGAGGTGCCGTATCAGCACCCATTCGACCAGCATGCCCAGCGCACCCGA
>NZ_BADD01000334.1 GCF_000333455.1 Rhodopseudomonas sp. B29 | reverse complement strand
CCCACCGCATAGCCGCGCACCGCGCAGACGATCGGGCCGGGATAGTTCTCCATTGCCACCAGGAGTTCGTGGAAGAGCCGGATGCGCGGACGCGCGACATCGATGCCGACGACTTCCTTGATGTCGCCCCCGGCGCTGAAGAAGCGATCACCACTCCCAGTGAGAACGATACCCGGCGGGTGCTCGTCTTCGGCAAGGCCCTTGATAGCGTCCAACAAGGCGACGATGAGCTGCGCGTTCAGCGCGTTGGCCGGCGGCCTATTCATGGTGATCGTGGCAATGTCACGATCACGTTCGATATAGAGAGAACCTTCGGCACTCATGATGGGGACCTCAGCAGGAGACGGCAGGATCTGCCGTGAGGGAAAGTCGATCGGTAACGGCGGTGCGCAGCGCTCGACGTCAAAGTGACCGCGCGCCTCACATGCCGAGGTAGGCGCGCTGGACATCAGGATTTTCGAGCAGTTCGCCACTCGATCCGTGCAGCACCACCGAGCCGTTCTCGAGCACATAGCCGCGGCTGCTCAGCGCCAGCGATTTCGCGACGTTCTGCTCGACGAGGAGCACCGTGATGCCCTGGTCGTTGAGGGATTTGACGACGCCGAACATCACGTCGGTGAGAGCCGGTGACAGCCCGATCGACGGCTCGTCGAACATCACTACTTCGGGCTTCGACATGATCGCCCGGCCGATCGCCAGCATCTGTTGCTCGCCGCCGGACAGGGTGCCGGCGAGTTGATGTCGGCGCTCGCGGAGCCGCCCGAACAACTGATAGACGAAATCCAGAGTGCCCGCCCGCTCTTGTTTGGCTCGCTTGAGCGAGCCGCCGATGAGCAGATTGTCCTCGACCGAGAGCGCGCCGAATATCTGGCGGCCTTCCGCGACCTGAGCGATGCCCAGTTCGCAGATGTCCCAGGGCGGTCGACGTGAGATTTCGATCCCGTTCATCCGGACGGAGCCACGAGACGACGGCACGATACCCGCGATCGACCGGATCAGCGACGTCTTGCCGGCGCCGTTGGCTCCGACAACACAGATCAGTTCGCCCCGGCCGATGTGCAGCGACACGCCGTTCAGCGCATTCGAGCCGTCATAGGCCACGCACAAATCGTCGATGGTGAGAAGCGCATCGTCAGGCATGGAAGCCGGCTCCCAGATAACTCTCCAGCACGGCAGGATCCGCAACGACCTGCGACGGCTCGCCCTCGGCGATCTTGGCGCCGTGGTGGAGCACCACGACCGTCGAGGCCACGTCCATCACGATCCGCATCACATGCTCGACCAGCAGGATCGTCAGTCCGTGCTCCGCGAGTTTGCGCAGTACGCCGACGACACCCGCCGCTTCGGTCGGCCGGAGCCCGGCCATCACTTCATCGAGCAGCAGCAGCTTGGGCCGGGTCGAGAGCGCCTTGGCCATCTCCAGCATTTTGCGATCAGGCAGTGTCAGTTGATCGGTGCGGGCACTGGCCTTGCCGGCCAGCCCGACGCGTTCCAGCGACTCATAGGCCTTGGACCGCGCTTCCTTGACGTTCGTGGTCCAACTGAAGGCGCCCACCATGGCGTTCTCCAGCACCGACATATCCTTCATCGGGCGGACGATCTGGAAAGTCCGCGCAATGCCCATGCGGCAAACCGCTTCGGGCGGGTTGCGCTCGATCGCGCGCCCCTCGAACAGCACTTGCCCTGCGGTCGGGCTCAGCGCGCCGGCCACGAGATTGAAGCACGTGGTCTTGCCTGCGCCGTTCGGGCCGATCAGTGCGGTGATGCGCCCCGCCTCCAGCGAAAAGCTGACGTCGTTGACCGCGACCAAGCCTTGAAACGACTTGGTCAGGTTCCTCACTTCGAGCAGCGCGGTCATTCCTCGACCTTCCGCAGTTGTGAAATCCGGCTGCGCGCCGGAAGCTGAACCGCCTCATAGAGGCGCACGACGGCCGGCCAGATGCCGTCGGGGAGGAACCAGACGACCAGGATCAGCACAGCGCCGTAGGCGACACTGTTCAGCCCGGGAATGCCAAGGCTGTCGCCGAGCGAACCCATGGCATGGTGCAGCGGAATTGCCGCCATCGAGCCGATCAGCGGACCGAAAGCAGTGCCCAGCCCGCCGACGACGGGGCCGATCAGCACATCGACCGAGATCCCCATGCCCATGATCGAATCCGGAAAGATCGAGCCTTGCACCAGGCCGAGCACACCGCCGCCGATCGCAGCCCCGGCCGCCGATATCGAGACCACGAGAACCTTGTGGCGAAAGGTCCGCACCCCCAGCGCCCGCGCGGCCTCGTCATCGTCGCGCATCGCCCGCCAGACGTAGCCCCAGTAGGACCGAGAGATCAGCTCTGTTCCCGCCACGCCGACGGCCGCGAGCACGAGCGCCACGAAGTAGTAGAACTGCGAGTCGCCGCGGAGCATCGCAAGGTCCATCGTCCCGCTCGGCGCCGGATAGAACAGCCCCTGCATGCCTCCGACATAATCCCATCCGCCGAACATGATCCGGGCGAATTCGGCGGCTGCGATCGTGAGCAGCGCGAAGTAGATGCCACGAACCTCGAAGCGGAAGCTCAGCCACGCCAGCACTGCGCCGACGACACCTGCGATCGCCGCCCCAAGCAGCAGACCGATCCACGGGGTGATGCCGTATTTGATGTTCAGGATCGCGACCGCATACGCGCCGATGCCCACGAACAAGGCATGGCCGATCGACAACTGGCCGCCGATCCCAAGCATGAGGTTCCACGATTGCCCCATGAACGTGAATAGCAGCACGATCGTCAGAAGAGAGATAACGTAGGCGCTCGAGACGCCTCCCACCACGGCGAGGACAGCAAAGACCGCAACGCCGGCGCCCCACCGCTTCGCGTCGCTGGCTTGATCAGATGTCCTTTGCACCGAAAAACCCCCTCGGACGGAAAATCAGGATGATGATCAGCAGCGCGTAAGGAAGTGCCGTCTTCATCGACGGCGTGAACATCAGCGCCGCGATCGCTTCGGCGACCCCGATCGTGAGGCCGCCGAGAAGAGCACCACCGAAGCTGCCGAGACCGCCGACGATCACGGTCACGAAGGCCAGCAACGTGAAGTCGACGGCCAGATACGGCTGCGCATCGAACAAGGGAGAGATCAACGCGCCGGCGACGCCAGCGCAGGCCGCTCCGATCCCAAAGGTCACGGCATAGACGCGAGGGATGTTCAGCCCGACGACCAGTCCACCCAATCGATTATTGGCCGCGGCGCGCAGCGATCGGCCAAATGTCGAATACTTCAGATAGGCGCCCAACGCGGCAATCAGCAGACCGGCGGTGGCAGCCGCTTGAATGCGTGCCCAATCGAGTGTGAGCGGCCCGACCTTGACCGTCTGGAACGAAAGCTGAGAGGCTGTCGGCCGCGGGTCCGGGCCAAATGACATCAGAAGCACGCCGCTGAAAAGCAGCGAGAGGCCGATGAAGACGATGAACTGATAGTGGTGCGGCCGATTGACGAACCGCTTGACGACAAGAGTCTCCAAAAGATAGCCGAACAGAAACATCACGACTGCCGCAATGGCGGCGGCGACAATGATCGGGACGTCCCAAATTCGTACGGTCCAGTATCCGATGTAGACCCCGAACACGACCATTTCGCCATGCGCGAAGTTGACCACGCGCATGACACCGAAAATGATCGTGAGGCCGAGCGCGACAAGCCCGTAAACCAGCCCGATCAGTACGCCGCTGGCGAGGACGTTGAGCCACAGCGACAGCATCACCGAAGGCCCGCCGACGGAAGCGCAAGGCGGCCTTCTGAAGTACATCCTCTCGCATGACGGCACATCGGCGCTGCCGTCTCGCGATACGCATGATCGAGCATCTCGCGACTGGCCCGACTGGAAAGGCCTGTTTTCCCGTGCATATCAATCGGCTCCGTTCAGACTGTAGCGGAAGCAGTATCGCGTCGAGGTTCGTCGCGTCGCTCAAAGAGCTCTTGGGGCTCCGAACGATCCATCGACATAAACGAGCGGTTCGCTGCCGGCTCTCGTGGTCTGAGCCACGACCTGGCCGGTGAAGATGGTGTGACTACCTGCGCTGTGCGCATCGACGACGCGGCAATCGAAACTGCAGATCGCTCCGATCAGACTTGGCGCGCCGGTTTTCAGACTGCACCACAGGCCGTCGCCGAAGCGGATATCGCCCTTGCTGCCATCCTGACCGGAAAAGGTCCGCGCCAGTCCGAGGTGCTCGACGCCCAGGATATTCCAGCAGAACGACTCGCTGCTGAGGATCGTGTCATGAGCTCCCGCAGACCGATTGACGCAAACGAGCACGCTCGGGGGAGCTGTAGACAGCGAACAGCCCGCCGTCAGCGTCAGACCATGGCGGTTCGGCGCCTGGCCCGTGGTGACGATCGACACGGCCCCCGGCACATGACGCATCGCAGAGCGGAAGTCAGCGGCATCGAACGGAACAGGCTCGGGCAGCAACGAGGCAGGCGCTGAGTTGGGCATGGCTCTCTGATTCATAGCAAGGATGCACTCTCTGTCGTCGATGGACGGGACGCGGGATCGTGCGCGCCCGCCCAGACGAACGTCTGGTCTATCTGGCGGCCTGGTAGAACTGGATGACGTTGCCAGCCGGATCGCGCAGCTTCACCGCACGGCCGTGACCGGCCATGTCTCTGACCGCATCGACTTGAGCACCCGCGGCTGCGGCACGCTCCATCGCAACCTCGAGGTTGTCGACATCGAAGACGAGAACAGCATCTTTCAGTTGTTCCGACACGGACTCCGATGGCCCGGCGACACAGAAGGCAGCGGGGTCGCTCACGAACTGAATCCACTTGTCCGGATCGGCGAAACGCACCCGCAGACCCAGGCCTTCGTAGAATTCGGCCAAGCGTTTGGGGTCGTCAGCTGTCAGATAAACTTGCTTGAGTTTCACGCTCGACAATCCAATCGTTCGCCGCCCAATGCGATCGATGAATAGTCGGCCCAACCTGTCAGCATTACTGCTTGAACAGCGGGTATCGCCGATCGTTCGTCAGCATATTATGCCGCCGCCACCTCCGGTCCGCGTGAGCTCGCTTTCCAATTGAACTCGGCGCCCCTGCCGACGACCGGGCGTCAGTTCAAATCGACCGAGGCCGCCGCTTCGCTTAGTCCAACGCGGCGGCGTGGTCGAAATCAGGTGTGATGCCGAAGGCCATCGGGCAGCGGGCCATCGCGGCCAGGGGCGAGTAAGAGACAAGCTCGCGCGAACAGCGCTCCTAATCGGTGCTCGATAGTCAATCTGCATCTCGCATGTGCAAAAAATGTTTCGAAATTAGGCAATCAAGTCTTTGGCCGCAATGCACAACGCTTAGTTTGACTGTTTTTCGATACAAGTCGGCGATTTGTCGAAATCCCACAAAAGGAATTGCGGTTAGCGTTTACCGCGGAATTGTCATCAACCCGTCAAGGCGGGGGTGGTGCAAGCCGAGAAAAGACTGCCAGACTTGGGAGACACGCGATGACCACAACCTCTCTTGATAGAATCGACATCAAGATCCTGACCGAGCTCCAACAAAACGCCAGTCTGACCAATGTCGAGCTCGCATCACGCGTCAATCTCTCGCCGTCGCCGTGCCTTGCGCGCGTCAGAACACTCGAAAAACTCGGCGTCATCGACCGTCGCATCGCCCTTCTCGATCCCGCCGTGCTGGGGATAGGCGTGACCGCTTTCATACAAATCAAGCTGGAAAAACAGATCCAGACGTCGCTCGAGAGTTTCACGCGGTCCATCGACCGTCTGGCGCAAGTCATGGAATGCTATCTAATGACGGGTGACAGCGACTACATGCTCCGCGTCATGGCCTCCGATATCGAAGATCTCGAGGACCTCATCGTCAATAAGCTCTCGCGCATTCCCGGCGTTTGCAGCATTAAGTCGAACCTCGCCCTCAAACGGATTTCCCACAAGACGGTCTTGCCACTCGACACTAATCGACCGGTCACCGTGAAAGCCTGCGGCAATCCATCTCGTCCGCTGGAGCGCACCGCGAGACCTCGATACGATGCAACCAGCGCGTCTCCACCCGAATCCCCTGTCGGTCTCAGCGCTCATTATCCCAGCTACAGCGTCGAAAGGCTCTGATGCGGCTGGGAGGCCGATCCGCGAGCTAAGGCCACGCGTCAATGATAACGACGACAGATCAGCAAGCGTGCCCGAGTTGCACTCCGCGCCTGAGAACCCGGACGTCGCGTCGACGAAGCACACCTGAACGTCAGGGATCGGAGTAATTTGGAGTGACTGCATCAATGACTGCATCGGTGAAAGCAGCACTGGCGGCATTCGCCGCGGGCGAAATTCTTGTCGTGACCGACGATGACGACCGTGAGGGCGAAGGTGACCTCGTTGTCGCCGCTTCGCTGTGTACGGCCGAGAAAATGGCCTTCATCATCCGCAATACATCGGGAATCGTCTGCGCACCCATTACGGTCGAGGACGCCAGACGCCTGCGGCTTGATTTGATGGTCCTCAACAACGACTCGGCGCACACGACTGCGTTTACCGTGTCGGTGGACTACAGACCGGATAACGGAACGGGAATCTCGGCCGAAGAGCGCGCGTCGTGCTGCCGCGCCCTCGCTAATCCCAACGCCGGCGCCAGCGATTTCTGCCGGCCGGGACACATTTTCCCCCTGATCGCAAAGGAGGGAGGCGTGCTGATGCGCTCCGGCCATACCGAGGCCGCCGTCGATCTGTGCAAACTGGCCAACCTCGAGCCGGTCGGCGTGATCAGCGAGCTGATGAACGACGACGGCTCGGTGATGAAGGGACCGCAGGTCGCAGCCTTTGCCGACAAGTATAAGCTGAAACACGTCACCATCGCCGATCTCATCCGCTTCCGGCAGGCTCGCGAGACGCTGATCGAGCGCGTCTCCAGCGTCACCGCGGACAGTCCCATCGGTCCGCTCCAGGGCTACTCCTACCGCTCACCGTTCGACCCCATCCACCACGTCGCCTACATCTATGGTGACTTGGGCGACGGCACCAACGTACTCACACGCTTCTACAAGCCGAACATTCTGCGCGATCTGTTCTCGGGCCAGGAACAGGCGAAGATGAATGTCATTCTGCAGCGTTTCAAGGATAACGGCAGCGGCGTGCTCGTCTATCTGCGCGACGGCGCAGCGGGTGTTCCGTCGGCGCCGCTGCGGCCGGTCGCCTCCCGTGAGGATGATCGAAACCGGGAATGGCGAGAGATCGGCGTCGGCGCCCAGATCCTACGGGATCTGAAGATCACCTCGATCCGTCATCTCACGTCTTCAACGCATCATTTCAAGGGATTGTCAGGCTTCGGCATCGAGATCATCGGAAACGAAGCGCTGTAGTTGCTGCAAGCGACGTTGCGAAAGCCCGTTGATCGCGTCGCGCATACCGGGCATCCGGCGGAGCTTGCAGTCGGTCTCCGGGCAAGTCTGTCCCGGGTTCGTCTGACCGGCTTCGCGCTCGGAGAAGTAGCGCGCCGGCGATTTTCCCAGCGCCTTCTTGAACATGGTGATGAAGGCGCTCACCGATTCGTAGCCCAGCGCCCCTGACACCGACTGAACCGTGTCACCGGCAGATAATCTCTGGATGGCGACGATGATCTGCAACTGTTGACGCCAGCGACTGAAGGTCATGCCGGTCTCGGCGAGCACGATGCGCATCAGCGTCCGCTCGCCGAGCGCGACGGCTTGCGCCCACTCCGCTACGGTCCGGCGGTCCGCCGGATCGTCCATCAAGGCATCGGCGATGATGCGCAGTTTCGAGCTCCGCGTGATCGGAAGATGCAGCCGTTCGGTCGGCATGGCGATCAACTCGTTGAGCAGCACCGCAGCGATCTGGGCGGTGGGGCCTTGAGGATCGTAGAGCGGCAGCAATGTCGCCATCCGGTGGATCAGTTCGTGCAACAACGGCGAGATCGACAGCGTGCAGCATTCCTGCGGCACGCTCGCTGCATCCATGTCCACATAGAGAAATAGCAGGCTGGCATTGCCGCTGACGCGATTGCTGTGGGGCATGCCGCCGGGGATCCAGACGCCGCAGCGTGGCGGGACCATCCACAGACCGCTCGGTACTTCGCACGTCACTCCGCCGCGCAGCGCCAGGACGAGCTGCCCCTTGCGATGGGTGTGAACCGGCAACTCGTCTTCCTGCTCCTGCGTATCCACCATCACTGCCACGATCGGACGGTCCAGGAGGTCAGGATCGAACTGTCGGTAGTGGTGGTGAAGCGTGCCGCGCATTGTCATCTCTTAGCAATTAATTGGCAGAGTATCGAAATTCTTGCGAGGCGCCAACCCCTATGGTCTCCGTGGTTCACGGACGATCAGCCCCATGCCCTCACCCTTTCTGTCCCGGTTTCTTGCAGCAGTCGCGCCCGGCCGGCTCGATCCGAAATGGGCGCTGTTCTCGGCGAACTCCTTCATCGCGGCGATGCTGGCGATCTATCTCGCCTTCCGTCTCGGCCTCGAGCGGCCGTATTGGGCGATGCTCACCGTCTACCTGACCGCACAGCCCTTCGCTGGAGCGGTCAGATCACGCGCGGTCTATCGTTTTCTAGGGACATTGCTCGGCGCCTGCGCGGCGCTGGCGCTGGTGCCGGTCCTGGTCGATCAGCCCATGTTGTTATCGGTTGCTGTCACGGCCTGGGCCGCGCTCTGCCTTTATATCTCCCTGCAGGATCGCACCCCGCGCAGCTATGCTTTCCTGCTGGCCGGCTACACCGCGACTACCATCGCGTTCTCGAGCGTCAACATGCCGGCGATGGTGTTCGAGACGGCGCTGTCGCGGGTCGAGGAAATACTGCTCGGCATCGGCTGCGCGACCCTCGTGCACACTCTGCTGTTTCCGAGCGACGTCACGACTCCTGTTTTGAAATCGCTCCGCACCGCTTTGTCGGACGCCTTCGCCCAGACCACCGACGTGTTGTCCGCGCGAGCCGGCAAAACCCCGGTGACGGATCGCTGGAAGCTCGCCGCCGACATCACGCAAATCGAAATCCTGTCGACGCATCTGCGTTACGACACCGCCGCGAGCAAGCCGGACCAACGTGCGATTAGCGCCGTGCAGGACCAACTTTCCTTGGTCTTGCCGCTCCTGCTGTCGGTCGAAGGCGGCCTCGCCGCGTTGAACCATCAGCGCTCGGCCAAGCTGAACGACCTGCTGGTCGAGCTCGCCGACTGGACGCGCGCGCCGGATCGGTCGCCTGACCGTGCGGACGATCTGATCAGACAGTGCACTTCGTTCGAAGCCGCCGACCGGGACGATCGCAGCGAATGGGATCGTCTGATCGAAGCCGGAACGGTGGCCAGACTAGCCACGCTGATCGAAGCGCTGGCTGCCGCGCAGAGCCTGTGCGGCGCGCTGCAGTGCGGTCATCGAACATCCGCCTGGAGCAAAGCTGGCCTCAGGCATCGTTCCGGACGGCGACGCCTGCACAGCGATCCCGGCCTCGCCGTTCTGTCGGTCGTGGCTCTTGTTGTCGCCGTCCTCGGCTGCTGCGTCGTCTGGATCGCGGCGGCATGGCCGGAAGGCGGCACCGCTGCGCAAATCGCCGCGATCGCCGCGGCACTCTACAGCAGTCTCGACGATCCCGCGCCGACGCTGATCTCCTACGCGCTCTGGACGTTGGCTTGCCTGCCGATCGCCGCGATCTATTTGTTCGTGATCTTCCCGGCCATCACCGGCTTTCCGATGCTGGTGTTCTCGCTGGCACCGACCTTTCTGGTGATCGGCTATCTGCAGGCCAATCCCCGGCATTTCATCAAAGCGCTGGCGCTCGGCCTCGGCCTAATTGGCGCGCTCGACCTTCAGAACAAATTCAACGCCGACTTCGCTGTGTTCATCAACAGCAATGCGGCTGCGGTCATCGGACTTCTCGCTGCGTTCGTTGCGATCAGGTTGCTGCGTTCACTGCCCGCATCAGGCGCGGCGCAGCGTCTGCTGCGCCATGGCTGGGCCGATCTGACGAGATTGGCCAACGCACGGCGGCCGATGAGCCGTGCCAGATGGACCGGCATTATGCTCGATCGATTTGGTCTGCTTATCCCGCGCCTCGCCAACTCGGGTGCGAAGATCGAGGTCGAGGCCCCTCGCTCACTGGCCGCATTGCAAATCGGCCTCGATCTGCTCGCGCTGAGACAATCCGCAGAGCATGATGTCACGCGCAGCGATCCTGGACTTCAGCAGCTTCTACCCAGGCTGTCGCGCGCATTCCGCTGGCTGGCGCGCGACAACGCAAAGCTGAAGCCCGACGATGCTCAAGCCCTTCTCGCCGCGATCGACAACGCCCTACGCGACACACCCGGCGACCCGATCAACCGCCGGCAACGAAAGCTCGCGTTGATCGGCCTACGCCGCACGATGTTTCCCGATGCCCCTGCCCCATCGTCCGGCGGGGCCTTGCGATGAACGAGGAAATCGCCATCGCCGGCGTCTACTTTCCGACGTTTGCCCTGGCCTGTGCTTGCGCGCTCGCGGCCTGCCTCATCGCCTCCGTGGCGAACCGCAAATTCATCGGCATCGATATTCGAAAGTATGCGTGGCACCCCGCGCTGTTCGACTTCGGCATCTTCGTCATTCTGGTCAAGATCTTCTACGTCGTTCTGGGAAAGCTGCCGCTATGACAATAATGAGTTCCATGTTTCCCCGTGTGATGCTCACTGTCCTGGTGGTGAGCGTCGCGGCACCGGTCGGCATCGGTATGTGGGAGCATTACGAAACGGCCCCGTGGACTCGCGACGGCCGCGTCCGCGCCGACATCATCGCCGTCGCTCCGGACGTATCGGGTCTTGTCGACGAGGTCCTCATCAAAGACAACCAACTCGTCCACAAAGGCGACGTCATGCTGCGGCTGGATCCCGAGCGTTTTCGCCTCGCGGTGAGCCAAGCCGAGGCCGCCTTGGCCAGCCGCAAAGCCGCAGCCGAAAAGGCCGGCGGCGATCGCGCCCGATACGAAAAGCTCAGCGAGGGAGTCGTCTCGCAGCAGCAGCGCGAGGCGGTCCGCGCCGCGGACCTGCAGGCAAAGGCGCTGTACAATCAAGCTGCCGCCGATCTGGCGATCGCACGTCTCAATCTCGACCGATCCGAACTCCGGGCGCCCGCAAGCGGTCGCGTGACGAATTTCGACTTGCGACCAGGCGCCTATGTTGCCGCCGGGCGCGGCATCATGGCGCTGATCGATACCGAAACCGTGCACGTCGAAGGCTATTTCGAGGAAACCAAGATTCCTCGAATTCATGTCGGCGACGTCGTCGATGTGAAGCTGATGGGTGGAGCTAAGCTGCGCGGCCGAATCGAAAGTATCGCCAGGGGTATCGAAGATCGCGACAGAACCCTCGGCTCAAGCCTGCTTGCCAGCGTCAATCCATCATTCTCGTGGGTCAGGCTCGCCCAGCGCATCCCGGTGCGCGTCCGGATCGAGAGCAAGGATATCGATCGTCTGATCGTGGGAACAACCGCAACGATCCAAGTCCATGTTCAAAATCGCGTACCACCGGGGTGACGAACGGACTCAGAACGAGCCCGCTGGCAGCCGATACACGTCCGGTGCCTTGGCGTCGGCGATATAGAACAGCAGGAGATTGCTCGGCGTCAGGATGCGCTGATTGTCGGTGCCCTGGGTCATCGCGCCCTGCAGAATCATCATGACGGTGCGATCCTTGGCGTCGCTGCCGCGGAACATCAACAGGCCGCCGGCGATCGGCATGTTGGTGGCGATGGTGTCCGGCTTGAACCCCTCACCGACGAAATGCGAGCGCAGCACACTGGAATTGGAGAACAGCTGCTCCGGCGTCATCTTCTCGTCGGTGGCCTTGGACCACGCCAGCGACACCTGGATCAGCTTCTTGGTCTGATAGCCGATCACATAAGACACTTCAGCCGTGCCGCCACCGGGCAGCACTTCCGGCACTTTGACGATCAGCACCTTGGTGCGTTCGCCCGGATTAGCCTGCTCCTTGATCGCATCCGGCTTGACGCCGAAGTCCTTGACGATCGCATTCTTCACTTCGGCCTCGTTCATGCCGAATTTGGCCGAGCGGAATCCGTCGACTTCGGCCTCCGCTCCGGCATCGACACGGGTCGGAGCGGACGGCGTCGCCGCGGAAGCCGCAGGCGCGGCCTGCGCCGGACGCTCACGCTTGACCGCCGGTGCAGCAGCCTGGCTCCGCGCCTCGCTCTGGATCCCGATCACCAGCGCCGATGCGGCGATCAGCAGGGACAGGCGTGAAATCTTCATGGTCATTGGTCGTTTCCTTTCGGTGGTTGCGCGCGAGCGCGCGATCATTTGACGTTCAGCAGGGCCAAAGGCCGGAAGCTGACGCGTCCGTAAAATTCGCCATGTGATTGATTGGGGACGACGGGCCGCCAAGGCACGCCGAAGCTCGCCTCCAGCGTCAGCGACTCGACCGGCGTCCAGGACAGCCCGGCGCCGGACGAATTCAGGATGGTTCGATGCGGCGCGGTCGAATACACCGAGCCGCCGTCGATGAAGACGAAGAGATCGAGCCCCTTTATCACGTCCGACATGTTCCGGTGCAGCTCGGCGTTGTAGTAATAGCCGCTGTCGCCGGCGACCACGTTGGTCGGGAAACCGCGCACCGTGGTCGGGCCGCCGACCGAAAACAACTGATCGCCAGGGACCAGCTTGGCGTAGGTGTACTGATAGCTGCCGAGCCCGACGGCGTAGAAGTCGAGCGGAAATTTCACGGTGCCGTTGAGCGTGCCGGTCGTGGTGTCGAAATTGCGCACGCCGCCGAAGATCTTGTCGGTCCAGACCACGTTGTTATAGGCCGGCGCGAAGGTGAACGAGTAATTGTCGCCGATGGCGCTGATCGAAACGCCGCCCGTCGCCTTCTGATAACGACCGCTGGTGATTGCCACGCCGGTGAAATCGGTCTCCGAGTTGCCATAGGCGTAGGCGCCGATCGCCTGCATCAGCCAATTCTGATTGGCGATGAACGGCTGCGACACGTTCACCGCCGCCTGGTCGGACTTGCCGGTGACGTTGAAGGATTCGAACGGACCGCGGATGACCTTGATTTTGCCGTCGGTGTAGCTGACGCCAACCCGACCACCCCAGGGATTGAACGGCATGTTGTAGGCGACGTTGCCGCTGAGATTGCCCTCCGACTTGATGCCGTAGAACGTGAAACGGTCATCGATGCCGGCGAGACCATGCAGCTTGTAGTAGACGCCGAGCTGGCCGCGGCCGGTGGTCTGAACGCCCTGGTTGTCGGCGAACAGCTGCAGCGTGTTGCGTGCCGGCTCGATGGCCGCGAGTTGCAGATCGGTGAGACCGAAATCGGCGCCCGGCTGCAGCAGTGCCTTGATCTGGACGTCGTTTGTGCGGTTGAACCAGGTGACGTCGTTGGTCAGCTTCGGCACATCGAGCACTTCGCCCGGCGGCGGATGGATGCTCCACTCGATGTAGCGCGTCGAGGTCTGCTTGTTGCCTTCGATGACGGCCTTCTGCAGCTTGCCTTCGGTGAGCGCCACCTTGATGGCGCCGGCAGTCGCAGTCTGCGGCGGCAGCGTCGCGATCGCGGTGACGATGCCGCGGTCGACATAAAGCTTGTTGACCTCGGCCACCATGGTCTGCAGCCCGGCGATATCGATCTGCTGGCCGATATACTTGGCGGCGATCGCGGCGAGTTCTTCCTTGGACAGGAATGCGGAGTTGTCGAACTCCACGTTCTTCAGCAGAAAACGCGGGCCGCCGCCGGGGATGACGATCGCGGGCGGCCGCGCGGGGCCGGTCACCGCCGGCCCGAGCTGCTTCGGCGCCTGTTGCTGCTGCTCGATGCGCTGGCGCTGACGTTCGACATCGCGCTCGATCTGGCCGGGATCGACCTGCGGCAAGGCCGACTGCGCCGATGCGGCGCAGCTCCACAGTGCGGCCGCTAAACCGACAAGCGGCCCTGCTCGCACGGGCCGCTGGATGGTTCGATGTGGCGACATCGTCGTCTATCGCACGGCGAATGCGACGTGCGCATTCCCCGGTTTCGGTTTACTCGCGCGCCGATCTCGAACCGGCCTGCGCTTCTCGCTCGGCCGGCCTCCGAGGTTCACCGCCGGGCCGCCGACCGGCGCCTCAACCGGCATCGCCAACGGCGACCGGAACAGCCCTTGCGGCCCGAGCAGATACAGAGTCGCAAGGCCTCCCTTCGCCTCGTTGCCGGCATCGAAGGCACCACCCTGGCGCATGTCCTGCACGGCGTTGCGGATGAACGAGGTGCCGGTGACGTCACCGCCGCTCCCAGCGTAGTTGATGATAATCGACGCTACTGCCGGGTCGTACCAGACGACCTGCGCATCGCTGATTGTGGTGCGACCAAGCTGACTCAAAGTGAACAGGTGACTACGCTGATACAATTGAACATTGACGTTATTGACCGGCGCCAGGCTGCGGTCGTCAAGCAGGATTAGTCCGACGGGCGCGGCGAGTAGCATATGTCCGTCGACATTGCCCTGTTCGAGAACGAATTGCTGGGCCGTCGTCGCGATTGTCGAGTCCACGACGCGGTAACGGCTGATCGTGACGGCACGCGTATCGATCGAGAGGTTAGCCGAGGTCGCCGCAACGTCGCCGAAGCCCGTCACCATCATCTGCAGCGGTGTCGGCGACGCGAGCTGCGACGCCGCGACGTCCATCGTATCGGCTGCCAGTTGCAGCGAGCGGCCCACTCTCAGCGAGCGAACTGAAATGTTGCGCGGTGTCGCAAGCTCCACGACATCGCCCTGCAGCAGGTCGAAGTCGATATCAGTCGCCGAGGCAATGCCGACCCCGCCATGCGCGAGCAGCTGTTTGCCGAGCACGTGGCCGCCCAGCGAGTGAATCGTGATCGCGCCCGGATCAGTGGCGGTGCCATCGGCCTGCAGCCGGTCGAAGGTGATATCGCCAGAGGCCAGCAGAACCTGACTACCCGCGCTCACCGCGGTGCCGAGTTCGATCGGACCGCCGGAGGCCACGGCGCCGAAGCGTCCGCCCGACTGGATGTTGTTCCAGCGCAGCAGACCACGGGCGAACAGCGCCGCGTCGCCATGCGTCGTTGTCAGACTGTTGCCGGTGTTGTCGCCCCTCCCGGCCGTCAAGGTCGCCGCGCCGTTGGCCGACACGCTACCGCCGGCGATCGAGGCATTGTCGGAGGTCACGTTGATATCGCCGGCATCGGCATTGGTGCCGGTGGTGGTGAGCTGGGCGAAGTTGATGCCCTGCGAGGCGTGCAAATTCTGCGTGCCGCCGCTGGAGGCGGTGCCGAGCTGAATCGCGGCTGCGGTCGAGTTGACCGCGAGCGCTGCGCCCGCGGTCAGCGACGTCCAAGTGATCAGGCCGCCGGCAGTCAAGCTCGCCGAGCCGCTCGCCACGCTGAGCGTGGTGCCGGTGAGCGTCGTCGCCGCGGCGAGATTTGCCGAACCGCTGGCCGAGACGCCGGTGCCGGTGATCGACGAGTTGTCCGAGGTGACGTTGATGTCGCCGGCGTCACCACCGGCGATGCCGGTCGTCGTCAGCTGAGCGAAGCTGATCGCCTGCGCGGCATGCAGCTTCTGCGTGCCACCGCTCTGCGCGTTATCGAGCTGGATGGTCGCTCCGGTCGAATTCACACCGAGCGTCGTCCCGGCAGTGAGCGATGTCCAGTCGATCAGCCCGCCTGCCGTGAGGCTCGCCGCCCCTGTGGCTGCGGCAAGCGTCGTGCCGGTCAGCGTGGTCGCTGCCATCAGCGTCGCCGAGCCATTGGTCGTAATACTGCTACCAGCGGGTGCGCCGGTGATGGCGCCCTGGTCCGACGTCACGTTGATATCGCCGGCGTCACCGCCCGGAATACCCGTCGCCGCTAGCCGCGTGAACGTCACGTCGTTGGCTGCGCGCAGAGTCTGGGTGCCGCCGCTCGACGTCGTACCGAGCTGCAGCGCGCCTGCGGTCGAGCGCGCACCGAGCGTGGTGCCGGCGGTGAGCGAAGTCCAGTCAATCAAATCACCTGCCGTCAGGCTGGCGAAACCATGCGTCGCGGCGAGCGTGCTGCCCGCGAGCGTCGTCGCTGCCGTCAGCGTCGCGGAACCGTTGGCAGAGACGCTGCCGCCAGCGATCGCCGCATTATCAGAAACGACATTGATGTCGCCCACGTCACCACCGGTGATACCGGTGGTCGCAAGCTGCGTGAACGTCACGTCGTTCGCCGCCCGCAGTGTCTGAGTGCCGCCGCTCGAGGTGCTGCCGAGCTGGATTGCGCCGCCGGTCGAGCGCGCGCCGAGCGTGGTACCGGAGGTCAGTGTCGTCCAGTCGATCAGGCCACCGGCTGTGAGGCTGGCAGGCCCATGGGTCGCGGTCAGCGCGCTGCCGGTCAGCGTGGTCGCCGCGATCAGCGTCGCCGAGCCATTGGCCGAGATGCTGTTGTTGGTTGCGCCGGTGATAGCGCCGTTCTGCGCCGTCACGTTGATATCGCCCACATCGCCGCCGGTGATGCCGGACGTCGTGAGCTGAGTAAACGTGACGTCGCCCGCCGCGCTTAGCGTCTGCGTGCCGCCGCTCGAGGTACTCACAAGCTGAATTGCACCGCCCGTCGAGCTTGCGCCGAGCGTGGTGCCGGCGGTGAGCGACGTCCAGTCGATCAGGCCGCCGGCAGTGAGGCCGGCGGAGCCGTGCGTCGCGGCCAGCGTGGTGCCGGTCAGCGTGGTCGCTGCAGTCAGCATCGCCGAGCCATTGGCCGCAACGCTGCCGCCGGTGACGGCGCCGTTATCGGACGTCACGTTGATGTCGCCAGCGTCGCTGCCGGTGATGCCGGTGGTCGCAAGCCGCGTATAGGTTACATCGTTCGCTGCCCGCAGCGTCTGCGTGCCGCCGCTCGACGTGCTGCCGAGCTGCAACGCGTCGGCCGTCGAACGGGCGCCGATGGTCGTGCCGGCGGTGAGCGTGGTCCAGTTGATGAGGCCAGCGGCCGTCAAACTCGCGAGGCCATGAGTTGCGGTCAAGGTAGCACCCGTCAGCGTCGTCGCAGCCGTCAAGGTGGCCGAGCCGTTGGCCGCCACGCTGCCGCCGCCGATCGAACCGCCATCGGAGGTCACCGTGATGTTGCCGAGATCGCCGTTAGCACCGGCGATGCCGTTGGTCGTGAGTTCAGTGAACGAGACGCCGCCGGTGGCATGGAGGATCTGCGAGCCGCCGCTCGACACCGTATCGAGCGTCAGCGTGCTGCTGCCGGCAATCGAAACCTGCGTGCCCGCCGTGATCGGATCCAGCGTCAAGGCGCCCTGCCCGTACAGCATGAACGAACCGCTCGCGGTGGCGCTGGTGATGTGGAGGCCTGACAGCGCGATCAGATAGACATCGGCTCCGCCGGAGAGATGCGTGAGCGGTGACGACATTTGCAGCCACGCTGCGCTGGTGCCGATCGCCCCGCTGGCCGTGAGCGACACGTCGGCGCTGCTGCCGGTCGCCACCAGATTGGCGCGGCCATCACCGTTGATGAAGATGCCGCCCGTGGTCGACGGGCCGCCGGCGACGATAGTGATCGCATCACCCGTCGCCAGAGCCGACGTCAGGCGGCCGATCGTCGCGTCGCCGGTGGTCGTCACTGAGATCGCGCCCGCGGCAGCGATGTCGGTGTAGTTGCCCATCGACAGCGTCGACGAAATCAGCGTGACCCCGGCGCCGGTGCTCTGCAGCGTCACCGGGTCAGTGACGAGGCCATTGCCGAACAGGATGGCGCCGTTGGCAATGATCTGCACCGCGCCGCCACCCTGAACGTCGCCATTGATGGTGATGCCGTTGCTCACCGAGTTGAGCGTGAGGGCGCCGCCGGCGGTCAGCGAGCCGCCGGTGGCGGTGCCGACGATCATGGCGCCGGTCGCGCGCAGGCTGAGCAGGCTGATGGCGCCGACGGCCGAGCCGGTGATCGGTCCGGAGACGTTGAGCTGCAGCGGCTGGAACGACGCGCCGTTGAAGCTGATCGAACCGCCGGCCTGCAGATCGAGCGAAGTCGCGACGATGTGCACCGCGTTGCGATCGGTGAAGCCGGCCTCGGCGTAGATGCTGCCGCTCGCCGAGAACTGGACGTCGGCGGCGTTGACGTTGCCGAGGATCAGGTCGCCGGTGGTCTGGCGCAGGTACACGCCCTGCCGCGCCTGGACCTGATCGACGACACCGTTGGTCGATCCGGTCAGCGCCAGCAACAGCCTGCCGTCGGTGGTGGAGGTCAGAGCCTGACCGATGCTGCCGGTGTCGGCGATCAGCGTCAGGCTGGCGATGTTTCCGGAGATCGCGACCTGCCCCGGCGTGCCGCCGAGAATGCTACCATGGGCCTGCAGCCGGACCTGACCTGGCTGCGTAGTCTGCACGCCGGCCGAATAGGCCGCGGTCATCGGACCATAAGACGACGTCGGAATGCCGCCGAGCGGCATGTCGCCGGCGCTGCCGAGATAGACCTGCGCCAGTGCCTTGGCCGACACCGGGCCGACGGCGTTGACCATCAGCAGGCTCTGCTGCTGGATCGTCACCGTGTACTGGCTGACGCCGCCAGCCCCCGCGACAGGCGCGGTCGTCACCGACAACTGGCCAGGACCGGCGGAGGCGAGCAGCGCCTTTTGCGCATCCGTCAGGTTGGAGGCGTCGTCGCTGCGGAAGCTGAACGTCACCGGCGTCGCCAGGCTGCCGATATTGCCGTTGGGGCTATAGAGCATCACCTGACGGCCGCTGACATTGAGCGGCAGGTCGCCGATGGCCGGCGCGGACACGCCGTTCTCCGGATTAGCGCCGGGGCTGACCGTGTAGGTGAGCTGATCGAGCGTCCAACGCGAGCCGGAGGTCAGGCTAGCGTAAAGCGTCGAGGTGGTCGGCAGCGTGTACGAGAACGTTGCGCTGTAGCCGCCCGGCGCCAATGCCGCCGTCAAGTCAGCAGTCTGCACCGCCCATTGGAACTGCGAAGTCTGGCCTGCCGAAGTGCCGAACAAGACGTCCAGCGACACCGGCAGCGCCGCCGCCACCTGCGCCTGCGAAACCTGAGCGACCGGAATGCCGAGCTGGGCCGCGACCTTCTCCGCCGTGATGCCGAGCAGATACTCGTCCTTGGCGAAGCGATTCATCGCCTCGGTCTCGATTTGAGCCGTGCTGATATGGCTTGGATCGACACCGAGCTTAGCGGCCAGCTGGGCGGCGATCGTCTGCGCGCCGAGCGGCGTGATGCTGTAGGTGCCGTCGGCGGCGAACGCCATGTTGCGCAGCTGCCAGTAGTCGTTATAGGCGGCGTTGATCATCGCCTGATACGACGTCACCGCGCCCGCAATGCCGGTGCCGAGCAGGTTGAGGTTCGCCCACACGCTGGCCAGATAGGCGCTCTGGTCGGCAGTCAGCCCACCCGTGGTGACGCCGTTCAGAATGCTGGCGGAGCGGCCGTCGGAGCCCATCGCGGCGAGGAACACCGCGCCGTGCGACGTCACCTGGCCGATGCGCAGGTCGCCGGACGACTGCACCAGGTATGTGCCGTTCTCCGACGTGCTGTTCAGCAAGCCGCCATCATAGTTGCCGTTCGACAGCGCCGTGCCGGTCGCCTGGATGACGATCGGATTGATGTTGGTGAGGACCAGCCCGGTGCTGTCGGTCGAGGTGCGGGCACCGATCGCGCCACCGGTCGTGTTGATGGTGATCGAACGACCGGAGATGACCGGATTGCTGACGTTGTAGGCCGACGCCGCGGTGATGTCGCCGGCCGCCGTGATGTAGACGTCGCCGCGCGGCGCGTTCCCGCTCACACCTGGATTGACGCTGACCTGGTTGATGTTCAGCGCGCCGGCCGCAGTCACCGCGATTTCGTGGTCGATCGAGCTCGCAGAGAACGTGCTGCCATAGGTCGCGATGGGGATGGGCGCGGTCGCGGTGCCGACGCCGCCCTGGCCGTTCAACGCCACCGACACGCCGGAGACGAACGGCGCAGCGCCGGCGACGATCGCCGAATTGGCGCCCGTGGTGGTGATCGCGGTGTTACCCTGCAGGTTGTTGATCGAGGCGTTGACGATCACGCTGGCGTTCGACGTCACCGCGATGTTGCTGGTGCCGCCGCCGGTGAAGCTGATGCCGATCGCGTAATTGGCCTTGACGCTGTTGGTCATCACCAGCTGCAGATGATCGAACCGCTCCTGGTACCAAGTGCCGTGGAAATCGGTGCCACAGCATTTGTCGGACCCGGTAGAGACCTGATAGCCGGTGTACGACCCGGTCGCCCACACGCTTTCCTGGAAATTGGCGCTCTGGGTGCCGGCCACGATCTGCGGCGCCGACCGCGACCAATAATTGTCGATCGTCTGGTACACCGATCCCGTCTGGTCGAAGTGCCAGCCGAACACCGACATGTCGTTGGTCGCGGTCCGCGACAGCGAGGCCGAGTCGGTCCATTGATACAGCAGATTGGCCGGCTGGTAAGTCAGCCCGGAATTGGCCGTGGTGACACCCTGCAGACCGGCGTAGCTGCCGGCAGTGATGCCGTTGGCCACATAGATCGTCACCTGTTGATCGGCCGGCGCACCGGCATTGTAGACGTACCACTTCGTCTGGTTCTGCCCATGATCGACGATCTGCACGACGCTGGCGGCGCTGACGCCGGTGTTGATCGTATTGGTGACCAGCGTGGTTCCGGTGGTGTTGTTGACGGTCACCGTGCCGGCTCCGCCGTGCACGATGATGTTGCCTTGGCTCGACCCGGAGGTCGATGTGCTGAGGATGGTGCCGTTGAGATAGACGTAGCCGCCGGTGCCCTGCACGACTGGACTCAGCAGGATCTGGTTGGTCAACGCGTCGTAGGATGCTGTGACCTTGACGTCGTTGGCATTGACGGTGGTGATGTAATTGGTGAGGTCGTAATACTTGCCGGCCGCGGCCGATGCTTGCGCGGCGGCCAGACGCGCCGGATCCGCATTGATCCATGCGATCTGAGTCTGCGCCGACGATCCGATATTGACCGAGTAGTTACTGCTCTGGCCGACTTCCAGGGTTCCGTTGACGTTGATGGCGGACGCCGACAGGATCAGAGCCTTCCCGGCCGTGACCAGCGACCCCGAGCTCGCAGTCGAAGTCGATTGAGCCTGAACGCCATTCACGACCTGGTTCTGGATCTGGACGACCTGGAAGAAGTTGCCGCCGGTCGCGTAGTTGATCGGTCCGCTGTCGCCCGAATAGGCCTGGTTCAGGTACTGGTTCCGAACCCACGACGCGGCGGTGCCGCCGGAGCTCGGCGTCACGCCCTCGCCCACCGGCAGGAAGATCCACGAGTACAGTGACGGGCTGCTATTGTTCGCGCCGTCGTAGTAGGCGGCCAGCATACGTGCGGTGAACACCGTGCTGGCATCGCACGCGCCGTTTGCGCAAGTCGAGGTAACGGTTGCTTGCGTGCCCGAATAGCCTTGCTGGTTGGTGTAATAATAATACGGGAACATGCCCCAGTTGCCGCCGATGGCGAGCGTGCCATCGCCGGTGCCGTACATTCCCATGTAGGTCGCCGCCGCATAGACCGCCGTCAACACGTCGGTCGGCCGATATTCCACACCGGTCCACTGCGCCGCGACGTCGTAGTTCGTGTTGTAGACGCTGTTGGCGCCGAGATTGCCGCCGATCAGGCCGTTCGGCACCGTCATCACCACGGTGCCGGCGCGAACGTCGCGGGTGATCAGCACATTGCCGAGCTGATCGACGATATTGAGCAGGCCGCTGACATTGGTAACGGTACCGCCGAGATAGATGTCGGGAGTCGTCGTCAGCAAATTGCCGTTCTGATCGACCGGCTGCCGGGCATCGTTGGTCGCACTCCAGCTCGCGGTGAGCGAAATCGTCGGCGTCTGCGCGCTCTGATCACGCACGATGGTGATGCCGTGGGTAGCGTCGCGGACGATGTTGCTCTCGTTAGCCAGCAGGAAATTGACGTTGCCGCCGGTGATGCTGCTCAGCGTCAGCTGCGACGTGAACAGGAAGTCGAGCCCCTGATTGTCGATGCTGATCTTGGCCGAATCCCGCGCCATCACGGTCGGGGTCACGCCGTTGACAATATCGCCGTGGAGCGTCGTCGCCAGGATCGAGACGTTGCCAGCCGAGCCAAGAATATTGCCGAACGCGTAGGCAGCACCGGTCTGGTCCGACATATACGGTAGCTGCTGGAGATAGGTCGCAATCTGCCGTTGCTTGGTGCCGGCGGCATCATCGTTCACGGCCGCGATGCTCTGGCCCGCCGCGACCGCGCTCTGCACCTGCGCGACCGTCAGACCGCTCAGGCTGGCGATCTGATTGAGGACGTCCTGCTTCGGATTGAAGCCGGGCACCAACGCATATTGGATGGTCTGATTGTTGTAGCTGACGATCGGATTGAACTGGGTCGGGTCCGACACCTGCACGAGGCTGAGCGCGCACAACAGCGCCGCAGCATCGCAAGGCGAACCGCCGGACGAATAGGTCACCTGGCCGCCGTAGCTGATGGTGATGATCTGCTGGTTGTGGATACCGGCCGCGACCAGGCCATCCATCATCACGTCGCCGGACGTGACCGGCGTCGCGCTCCTGTTGTCGCGATCGACCGAGGAGAAGATCGACAGGAACGGGCTGTACAGCGAACCCGAACCATTGGTGATCGTCGCGCCCGGATCGGCCCCGAGGAACACATTGTTGGCGCCGAGCACGGCGGAACCGGTGGCGAGATTGAGATTGGTGTAGCTGTTGGCCGTGGCCCCGCCCCAATGCGCGACCGAGGCCGAGACGATCGACGAGACGGTGTAGTTGTAGACCACCGTGGTGCCGTTCGATTTGATCTTGGTGGTGTAGCTGCCGTCGCCGCTCTGGCCGGCGTAGATGTTGATCAGGCCCCACGCCTGGATGTTGGCGGCGCCGACGTTCACCGCCTGCCAGGCGTTCTGCACCGCGTTGGCCGAAGCCGATCCGCCCGACACCAGACCGTAGAAATTCGCATTGGCATTGTTGTTGGCGGTCATGTTCGCCGCCGTGCCGATGGCGATGCCGCCGGCGCTGAACAGCCGCACGCCGTCCGAGATGGTGACGGTGTTGTGGGTCGTGGCGTCCATCGTCGAGGACGCTCCGCCGCCGGCGAACAGACCGCCGACGTTCATGCTGACCGTGTCGGTGGTGTTGAGGAAGTTGTACGCCTCGATATTGATCAGCGCGATCGAGGTCGCCGGATTGTCGTCCAGGCTGAGAATGGTGTTGTTTCCGATCAGCGCGTTGACCGTCTGAGTCACTGTGGCCTGGCTGATCGTCGCCGCGCCGGCCAGCACGCCGCCGGAACCGGCCCGCGCGCCGCCGCTGGTCTGATTGACCGAGTCGGAGGCGATCACGTTCATGTTGCCGCCGGCGGAATGCACGATCAGGTTCGGCCCGACATTGGCGTTGACGGTGGAGGTCACCGTGTTGGTGCCCTGCCCGCCGCTAGCGCCCACGGCTGACGCCTGATAAGCGTCGCCATTTGCCGCGTAAGTGGCGGTGTGCTGCGCGTTGATGCCGAGACCGGCGAGATACAGCGTGTTGGTCGAGCTGCCGCCGCGCAGCTCCGCAGTGGTGATGTTGTCGGCGCTGGTGGTGGCGACCGCAGCCGCGCCGGCGACGAAGCCGCCGGAGCCGGCGATCGAGTTGGACGTGTTGCTGTCGGCGCCGGTCGCGCTGATCGACAGCGCGCCGGTAGTGTTCGTCACGGCTCCCGTGTCGAGATAGGCATTGGTGCGCGTGTAGGACGACGTCTCCGCGACCGTGGCGCCGGCACCGATATAACCGCCTGCGATGCCCGTACCTGACGCATACTGATTGGTGTCGTTTTCTGCCGCGATGGTGACGTCGGCAGTCGGAAGATGAAGGTTCTTGCCGCCATACGCGTTGACGCGTGACGTGTTGGATGCCTGCACGTAAGTCGCCTGCAGGCCCAGCATCATGCCGCCGCCGCTACCGACCGCGGAAGCACTGGCCGAATGTTCGGACGTCGGCACCAGCGCCGAGGCGGTGATCGACAGCGGACCGCCCGAGATCGTCGAGTTGTCGTCGACGAAGGCGTTGACCTGAATATCGACGTTCGACATCGCCACCGAGGCGCCGATGCCGACATTGCCGGCCGCGACACCAATTGACGAACTCGACACGACCGGGGCCGCCGAGGCGCTGACCAGGAGGCCGGCATCGCCGGCTGTGATCGTCGAACCGGCGCCGACCTTGGCAAGAACGGTGACGCCATCGGTCGAGGTGGCCGAGGCGCCGGCGCCGCTGATGATGCCGGCTGCGCCCGCGACCGTATTCGAACTCAGCCCGCCGCCAGTGCTGGCGATGACGGTGACGCCTTCGAAATTGCTCACCGTGGTGGCGGCGGCGATATCCGCCGTCACCGAACTCGTCCGCGTCGCGGTGGCGAGCGACAGGCCGACTGCGCCGAGGCCGACGCCGAGGCCATAGCCCGATGCATTCGCGGTGGAATTGTCCGACGCCGCGACCGACACCGAACCGGAAGCAAGCCCCGTGGAGCCGCCGTTGGTCGTCGAGCCGAGTTCGGCAACCACCGTGTTGTTGATCTGCGCCTTGCCGACCGCAGCGCCCATGCCGACGTAGAATCCGCCGGCGCCGGCCGCTCCGATCGAACTGGCCGCGTAACCACCATGATTGCCGGCCGTGGCCTGGATCATGATCATCGGGGCGGTCAGTGTGCCGCCGCTTGTCTTGGCAGTGACCTGCTGGTCGACTTCGGTGATGGCGACCGCAGCGCCCTCGCCGGTGACGCCGACGCCGATCGCAAGCGCGCCGACCGCGTTCTGAACCGAAGTCCGCGCCGTTGCGCCGACGCCGATCGAGCTGGCCGTCACGTTGCTCGACAAGATCTGAGCCGAGATGCCGTCGACACCTCCGCTGACCATACCGACCAGATTGGTGCCGGTGGCGGCGCCGGCATTGCCCAGCGTGCCGCTGTTCGGGTCGTTGGAATTAGCGCCTGAATTAAGCACGCTCATGTCGTCGGTGGTGGCGCCGGAGCCGACCCGGACGATGCCCACGGTGCCGGCGAGACCGACCTGGCCGCTGAGACTCGCCACCACCGTGACCGGGTTGACGTCACGCGTGCTGAGCGCGCTGACGACGACCGCGCCGGGCGTGTTGAGCGTCGAACCGGCGATCTGCGCGGCCGTGCTGCTGTTCAGCATCACCAGATTGACCGCGGCGCCGACGCCGACCGTTCCCCCGCCCGACAGACCACCGACCACTGGGGCAATCGAGTCCGTTTCCGTCGCCGCGACTGTGGTGACAGGAGGCTGCGCGGCCGCTGACGTGATCGTAACCGTCGCGTTGTCCAGTTCGGCCGAGACGTTGTTGTCGACGAAGATGCCGGAGAATTGCGCGGCAATGCCAGCAGTGCCCCCCAACGCGCCGACGATCGCGTAGCTGTTCATGTCGGTGGTGTTGGAGGCGAGCACGCTCAGCGCGCCCGTCAAATTGATCGTCGTCGCTGCCGTCGAGGCGTCGCGGTCGCCGACCCGCGCCGTCACGGTGTTATCGAACAGCGCCACCAGCACGGTGGCGCCGATGCCGGCGGTCGAGCCGGCCGCACCCGCGCCGAGCGCACCGAAGAACCCGTTCTTGCCGTTGGCAATCACCGACAGGCTGCTGGCGTAGGTGGTGCCGTGATCGAACGTCGCGATCGTCGACGCCTGGAATTGGTTAGTCAGCGCCGAGCCGGCCAAGGCTCCGCTGCTACCCGAGCCGGCCGCGCCGACCACTTCGGTCGCCGTGCCCTGGAACGCGTTGGCGAACACGCTGACCGCCCCTGCCGCTACGGCAGCGGAGCCGATATTAGTGGAATCGATTTTTGCATAGGTGGTGCGGTTCATCATGTTGATGACGAGCGCAGCGGTGCCGCTGGCTCCGGAGCCGGAGGCGGAAATGCCGAGATCGAGATTGTTGCTGAACGACGCGCTCGACGCGAGCACGGAGACCGCCGAGACTTGGCCCGCGGTCAGATTGGTGTTGATGCTGGATGACTGGATCGACGCCTGCGTAAGGCCGCCCATGATACTGGTGACAGCGTTGGCCGATATCGCGAGGCCGGCGGTCGATGCAGCAGCGACCAAGGAGATCGTCTTCGCAGTCTGCTGCGAATTCGCCACCACGGCGACGCCCTGAACCGTGGTTGTGCCGTCCGCCAGTGACGGCGCGCTACCAGGATTGACGACCGCACTCGGATCGATGTCGGTCGCAAGCATGCCGTTGTCGATCGTCGCTGCGCTGCCGGCGGCATGCGCATCGACCGTCGAATTGGCGATGCCGGCGCTGGTCATACCGTTGATCGTATTGACCACGACGGACGCGCCGATGCCCTTGCCCGAGTTGATCGAGATCGCGACCGCGCCCGCATAGGCGGCGATGGTGTCGACGTTGGCGGCGGAGACCACGACGTTGTTGTTGGCCGCAACGGTCGAGCCGCGATTGTGGCCGCCCTGGTCGATGGTCGAGATCACGGCGGTCGATTCCGTGCTCATCGCCAGCGAGCCGGCGCCGGCCAGGCCGTTCGACGGCGGCTGCGGCGTGGACGGGGGCTGAGGCTGTGTCGGCGGCGTAATGCCACCGCCGCCGTAGCCGACCAGCGAGGTCGGCCGCGTCGGCGCCATCCGCTGCACCAAGCTCGCCAGATTCGCCTGCGGCGACGCTTGAGGCGAGCTGTTGCCGACCGACATCGCGGCGCCGATCGATACGCTGATGATGTCGGCGGTCGAGGCAGCGCCGACGATCACCGAGCCGGCCTGCAGATTGCCGCCGACAAATGCGGTGTCCGTCATGGCGTTGTCGGCCGTCACCGTCGCACCGAGGATCGAGGCCGACACGTAAGTGCCGATCTGGTCGATGGACGCCGACAGGCCGACCGCATTGGCGCCGCCGAAATTGACCGAGATCGCGCCGGCCGCCCCGCGAATTGTCGCGCCGTCTTGAGCGGTGACCGACACCGCCGCGGCGTCGACGGTCGCCGTATCGACACCGCTCGGATCGCTGCTGGTGACGCCGTGGCCGATCTGCGCCACGACCGCGTTGTTGATCGCGTTGTAGGCGATGGAGCCGTTGCCGGCGACCGAGCCGGTCGCCGCGCCGACGCCGATCGCGATGCCTATGATCTCGGAGTCATCGACAGCCGACACCACGACAGCGCCCGCGCTCGAAGTTCACGACGTGCTGTCGATCAGCGCCAGATGGCTGGTGCCTATCCGATTGACGACGATCGACACGCCGACATTGCTCTTTCCGAGCTGCACCAGGCCCGCGACCGCAATGATCGCGGCGCCGGTGGCGTTCGACGGCGACACCGCGCCGCCGCTGAAGTCGAGGCCGGAATTCCCCGCCGGCGCCAGCCCGCCATTGGCAGCGAGCGCAGCGCCGGCGATCAGCGCGTCGAGCGAGGGGATGGACGCGCCCGATGCGTTGACCAAAACATTGCCGCTGACATTGACCGTTCCGCCAGTGATCTCGGCGAGAACCGTCGGATCGATGTCGTTGACGATCACCACGCCGGCAAAGCCGTTGGCGTTGGCACCGCCGCCGACCGTCGCCGCGCCGGAGGCGATGCGGCTGGTCATCAGCGCCTGCACGGTGAGATCGTCGACGTTGCGGATCGTGGAGTTCGACAGCACGGCCGAGACGCCCGCGCCGCTCGACGGATCGCCGATCGACGCGTAGGTCATCGCCACGCCGACGCCGGTGCTCTGGCTGTTCGGACCGACCGTCAGGCCGCCGTACAGAGAGCCCGCGCCGATGCCGATATTGGTCTTCTGATCGGCGATGATCGAGACGTCGCCGACGCCGCTGCCGGTCGTCTGACCGACGGTCGAGCCGTCGATGCCCGCCTGCACGCCGTTGCTGATCATCGCGGCCGAGACTGAGGCCGCGAATTGCAGGCTGCTGTTGGAGGAGCCGCCCGTCACCGCGATGGCAAGTCCGATCGACGTATTCTCGCCGCCCGCCAGCGCCTGAACCGTGGTGTTGTGCGCTGAGACGGCCGACTGCGCGATGTTCGCCGTCGTCATGTCGCTGCTCATCGTGACCGCGACTGCGCCGGCCAGGCCGACGGTGTAGTCCGTCCCCGGCGCGCCCTTCGACAGCGCGGCCGAGCCGCTCGCCGTGTCGATGATCGTGTTGTTGAGCGCCTGCACCGAAACGCCGTTGACGTTGCCGGTGCCGTTCTTCAGCGTCGCGCCGCTGATCGAGGCGTGGGTGCCGAGCGATGTCAGCGCAACCGCGGCGCTGCCGGCGCCGGCGACGACGTTGCCGCCGTTGACCGGACCGGACACGTCGCTGGTCAGCTTGTTGTAGGTGTTGGTCAGCTTCAGCAGCACCGCGATGCCGCCATCGACGAAGAACGCCGCAATCGTCTGCAGATAGTCGGCGTCGCTCGGCTTGGTCGAGATGAAGGCCGGCGGGTCGGTGACGCTCGGCAGATTGTTGGCGGACTGCGCCGCCACGGCGACCGTGGTGAGGCGGCCGACGGTCAGCGCCGACACCGCGACGTTCTGTGCATCGACATAGCCGCTCGTTGCCGAACTACTGCCGGCGATACCCGACGCGCCGGTCAGCGACAGCACGGTCGAATTGTCACCGATGAAGGCGTTGGTGTCGGTCGACATCTGCGCCAGCGCGACCACCAGGCCGACGCCGGTCGCGGTCGACGAACCGACACCGCCGCCGACATCGAACGACGAAATACTCTGCTGCGCGTCGACCTCGAGCCGCTGCGCCGTGACCTGCGCCAGGTTGCTGACCGACGCCGAAGTGTGGTTGTCGATCTGCAGCACCGAAGCGATGCCGTTGAGGCCGAGGCCGGAGCCCGAGCCCGAGGTCGGCGCCACCGCATAGATCAGGTCGCTGGTGGTCGCCGTCACGTTGACGGTGCCGAGCGCACTGATCACCGCGCCGGCGCCGATGCCGGCGACTGTGTTGGTGTTGAAGATGTTGACGTTGGCCGATCCGCCGATGGCCGTGCCGGTCGGTCCGCTGGTGGTGCCGAAGAACTTCAGCCAGGAGAAATTGCCGCCGACGTTGATCGACTCGGTCGTGGTCGTCGCCGTCACGGCGACGTTGTCGCCCCAGCCGATCGAGGCCGGCGTGCCGCTCAGACCGGTGTTGCCGAGGTTGGTGGTCCAGCACGATCCGGTGCTTTGTGCGCAGGAGCCGGCGCCGGTCTGGTTGATGTGGGCGCCGCTGGCGATCCACGCGGTCGTATTATTGGTGATTTCGAAGTAGTTCACCGCGCCGGACAGCGAGGTCGGCGACGGTGCCACTGCGGAGCTGTCGAAAGTCGCGTTGGCGTAGCTCGTCAGCACCGTGCCGGACACGCCGAAGCTGCCGCTGATGTGAGACGTCACCGCCGAGAACGAATCGAAATCAAGCCAGGTGATCGTTATCGGAACCGTCGTCTCGGCGTGCACGCCGACCTGCGGCGCGGTGATCGTCACGCCGGACCCGATGTAAGCCGTCGAATTATGCGTCAGCTGATCGACATTGACCGCCATCGAGACGCCCGACGCGCTGCCGGAGCTGCTCGACGTCGGATCCGGCGAATTCACCGCCGAGCTCGCGCTGCCGCGAACGCCCGCGTCGGTTAGGCTGCTGATCACGGCGACGTTGCCCGAATTGATCGTCGGCGCGTTGCCGGCGGTGATCATGTCGCCGTTGGCATCGGGGGCGATATTCGCAATCGACGCCGACGAACTCGCCGATGTCAGATTCAATGCCAGCGTAATTCCGCCGCGCACATTGGTCAGGGTGCCCTGACGAGCAGCCGCCTGCCCGGCGCCGGTCGAGTCGAACGCACCGCCCGAGGACACCACGTTGCCGATCGAGGTCGGGCTCGAGAGCACACTGGCAAACCCGCCAGTGAACGCGTTGCTGCCGATAGTGGTCGAGGCAAACACCGCGTTGCTCGACGTGTTCGAGCCGGAATAGACGGTGACGAGCCCCGCATTCGCGGCCTGCGGCAGGCTGGCGCCGAGATTGGCGACCGCATTGGTGGTCACATCGCTGATCGCGACCGCAACGGCGGCGACGCCGGTGCCGGCCGCGATGCTGCTCGCCGAGGTCGAGAAGTTGTTATTGTTCTGCGCCGCGACGGTGACGTTACCGACCTTGTTGAAGACCACGCCCGGATCGACGGTGGCCTTGGTGTTGACGGTGCCGGTCGTGTAGGCCAAAGCGCCATCGATGCTGGCGCCGAACGTCACGACCTGGGCCAGCACATTGAGCGTGGCCGCGTTAGTGGCGGTCGCCGTGAAATTTCCGCTGGAAATCGTCGCGCCCGAAGCCACCTGGGTGGCGATGTCGGCGTTGACGATGCCGACCACCACGGCCGCTCCCGCCGTGCTCTGCAGCCCGGCGATCGCCGGATCGGTGGCGTTTTCAGAACCGACCGACGACAAAGTAATGGCGTTGGTCGCGGTCAGATGCGCCGTGCTCTGCACCGTCACCTTGGCGGTCGCCGTCGCCTTGATGTAACCGCCGGCAAGGCCGGAGACGGCACCGAACGCAACACCGGCGACAAGTTGCGCCATCGACTGCAGTGGATCCGAATAAGACGAGGTAGCGGTCGCCGTGGCTGTTGCGGAGATGTTGGCGGCCGTCATGGTGCCGCCGATGGTGATCGAAGCGCTGGCATTGGCCTCGCCCACCGTCTGGGTATCGCTACCCGTGGCAGTCATGGTGATGTTGCCGGCGGTGTAGCTGGTTCCGACGTTGTTGACGTCGGCGTAGATTTTGCCGGTGCTGCCGATATTGATCGTCGGCGCGTTCAGAGTGACGGACTGCGAGTTGCCGGTCGAAGCGCGGTTGGCCGATGACAGCAGGCCGTCCACCAGCGCGCCCGAATAGGAGCGCGTGTCGATGGTGCCGTAGATGTCGATCTCATTCGCCGCGATGCTGACATTGACGACGCCGCCGGAGCTGGCGGTGCGCCGGGCGTCGAGCGTGGTGCCGCTCGCCAGCGTAAAGGTGCCGTTGCACAGGCCGCCGCCGGTGCCGGCGCATAGAATCAGCGTGCCTCCGGCGTCGATCGCGTTGACCCAATTAGCGACGTCGGCCGTGGTGTAGTTGCCGCCGCTGCCGATGCCGATCGGGCTATCGGTGATCGTCATGGTGGGCGGATCGATCAGCAGCGTGCCGGCTTTGCCGTTCGGCGCCGTCAGCTTGACCTTGACGCCGCTCGGAATGTTGAGCCGGCCGAAGGCGCTGAGTTCGACCAGGCCGCCGTTGCCCTGCGCCGATGTCGTATCGAACGTCGCGCCCGGCTCGACAATCAGATCATGGTTGGCGACGACCCGGATGGTCCCGGCGTCGCCTTTCTTGCTCTTGGCGGACAGCACGCCGTAGCCGGCGACCTTGATATCATTGCCTGCATTGACGGCGATCGAACCACCCGGCCCGTTGCGCGAAGCCACTGATATGTCGGCACGATTTCCGATCGTGACGTTGTGGCCGGCGCGCGCCGAGATCGATCCGCCGCGGGCGTGAAGCTTGCCGTTGATGTGCGCGTCGTTGGCCGCGACAATCTGGATCGAGCCGTTACGCACCACGATCTTGCCGCCGGTCTGCAACCCCTTGCTGTTGACCGACGACGCAAACCGCGCCGCCTGCTCGCGGCTGGCTTCGCGCGGACCGACGGACACGTTCTGGCCGGAGAGCCGCACCGCATCCAGCGCGTTGACGCGGCCGCGAATGCGGATATTTCCTTCGGGCGAGATCGGCACGGTGCCGGCCAGCAGATTGTCGACCGCGCCCTGATTGATCTGTCCGGACTTGCTGACGACGCCATCGACGAATTCGCGCGTCGGTGTCGTAACGTTCAACGAGCCGACATTGACGGTGCCCGACGAACCGACGACGAAGCCGCCCGGTGCGGCGAAGTAGACGTTGCCGCCGATCTTGCCGTCCTTGTAGGAGTTCATCACGCCATTGATGACGGCCGGGTCGCTGCTGTTGATCAGGTTGATCAAGTTGCTGGTGCCGTTGGGCAGCACCAGATTCCCCGTCGCCCCCCGCCCGATCTGAAATTTCGAGAAAGAGTTGAAGGCGTTGGCACCGGATATCGTATTCGTTGTGACCGTGCCGACCGCACCATTGGTGGCGACCGAGGTCGCGGTGCGGCCGTCCGGAACGATGTTGACCGCGCCCGGCGGCACGCTCTGGGCGAAGCTGATGGCCGGCGCGAGCGTCATGACGAAAGTCATTGCCGCCGCCGTGACCCGGAGCGAAATTGCGTCGATGCACATCCGGGGCGCCGCCGGCGCAGCCACGGCGGCGCGATGCATCGCATCGCGGCCCGCAGCTCTTTGCAACCGTTCCTTGGCTCCGTTCGGAGTCTGCAACTTCGAACTCCCCCCGCCCGGTTGTGCACAGCACCGGGACAAAATGGCCGTTAACCTTTTGTTAACAGGGTGATAGTTGCAGGAAACGGGGTGGGAAGTCCTGAACCAGTTGCGATGACTTTCTGAAAAGATTCTGATATTACCGCCCAAAAGGGGCACAAACAGACGGTTTTGGAGGATTTGTGCTTCAGTTCGCCGGCTTCGAGCTGGACATCGAACGGGTCGAACTACGCCCGGCGAACGGCGAAGTCATTCGCCTGCGCCCGAAGACGTTCGCCCTGCTGCACCTGTTTGCGACCAACGCCAATCGCCTCCTCAGCAAGCAGGAGTTGATGACGGCGGTCTGGCCGAACGTGCATGTCGGTGACGACAGCCTGTTTCAGTGCATCCGGGAAATCCGGACCGCGCTGGGCGACAAGGACCGCCAGATCGTCAAGTCGGTGTCCGGGCGCGGCTATCTGTTCGATGCCGACGTCGTGGTCGTTAACCGATCGCCGGCCGACTCGCCCCCGCATACAACCCCGGAGGCGGAAGCAGCCGCCCTGTCCGACGAAGACGTGCCTGCCCCCGTCTTACAGCCGCCGCCGCTCGCCCCAAAAGAAGACGGTTCTGCTGCTGCGGGCGCCATCAGTCGGCCGCGCCGGAGGCTGATCGCCGCGGTTGTGGCCGTCGTGGCCATCGGCGTCACGCTCACCGCTACATTGTTTATCCAACGTGCCTCGACTCCAGAGACGCGGACGATTGCCGTCCAGCCATTTGAAATCAAAACGTCCGACCCGGCCGCCGCCGCGATGGCTTCGACGGTGTCCGACCGCCTCACTGATGGGCTGTCCAAGATCAGCAACGTACGCGTGCTGGCTCCGGAGGCGCAGCCGGTCGTCGCCAACGTCGCAGCACCGCCCAGCGCGAAGGCCGATCTCGTCGTTCGCGGCGAATTGCAGCGCGAAGACGGCAACTGGCAATTGCAGGCCCGGCTGATCGACTCGCGCACCGGTCAGGTGCAATGGGCGGGCGGCATCCGTGTCCCAGTCGATACGATCAGCGAACGTTTGCAGCAAAGCCGATTGACGGCTGGCATCGGCGCCCCGCTGGCGCTGCGTATCAACGCTCTGACTCAGCGCGCGATGCCACCGGAATCCAAGATCATCGCCGAACAGGCCGCGGCATTTTTGAATCAGACCAATCGCGAGCGCTTCAAGGTCGCTCAGGAGCTGCTCGAGAAGTCGCACGCTGCCGCACCGAACGACGTCGAGATATCGGCAGCGCTGTCGGCCCATCTGATGCGCGGCGTGGCGATGGTGTGGTATCCGCCGTCCGAACTCGAAGGCATCGAAAAGCGCGCCAGAGATCTGCTCCGAGACGCAGTGAAGACCGAGCCGAGCTACATTCCTGTGCTTCAGGCGTATTGCCGGCTGCTGCAGAACACCAACCAGTTTGCCGAAACGCTGGTGGCCTGCGAGAACGCGCTGCGGTTCGATCCGTGGGACGGTCTGGTCATGTTCCAGATCGGCATGGCCCAGCTTCGCCTCGGCCGCTATCAGGATGCGCTGGCGACCTTCGAGCGGGCCGACGCCGCCGATACGCCCGAGGTGTCGCGCTGGACCTGGCTGCTCGGCGCCGGCCTCACGCTTGTTTTGATGGAGCGTTACGACGACGCGCTGACATGGCTGCACCGCTCGCGCGCGATTACTCCGGCGACCGGCCGCACCGACTTCATGATCGCAACCTGCTATCAGGCCATGGGGCGCCATGAAGAGGCTCGCGTCGCCGTCGCCACCGGCCTGCGGCTACGGCCGGGCACGACCGGCGAAACAGTCGGCCTGCCCCCTAAAAACGAAAGCCCGCGCTTTCTCGCCGACTCGGCGAAGGTTCGCGAGTTACTTGTGGCGGCGGGTCTGCCGCCGAAATAACAAGCTCAACCTATCAACTCGTCATTCCACGTTCGCGCTTTCGGCGCGCCCCTGAATGATGACTGTTGAGGACGTGAATTTGCGCGAATGGGCCTAGCGCAGCCCAACCCCTTCCCATTGATCGGGAAGATCATTGATGGCCTGAAGGGCAGACCTTCATCGGCAACGAGCGGCGGCGAGGCCGGGGCGAGGCCGGGATGTCGATCGCGGAGGAATCGAAAGCGGCCTCATCGGCGCTTTCAACATTCCTGTTTCGGACAACAAGGCCGAACCGGTCGAGGTCGGAGCCTGGGGACCCAGCCCGTTTGGCCTTCAGAACCACGTCGACGTGCCGCCCACGTCCGGACCGCGCTGTACGTCCTCCTTCAGCCAGCCGAATAGGTCAGCAGCCATCGCCCAAGCCGCCGCTTCGTAAGGGCAAGCTCTGAGAACGACGCCGACTTGATCGTGACCAGTTACGGAAGATGTCGTACAGGACTTCGTCCGGGCCGGCTGAGCGGATTCCGCGAAAGCGCTCAAATCAGAGCTAAGTATTTGATTTTGCTTTGGTAGCGGGAGAGCGCTACCGCCTAGACCCCCCCGCCCTATTCGTCATTCGCGCCGCTTGATAGAGCGCGCCGAATTTCCGACAGCGCGACGGCGGTGATGGCTATGGCGAACATGCACGCGCCAAGGCCAATCAACGCGCCGAGCGGGCCAGCTATTCCGGCGGCGCCGGCAATGATTGCCAGGGCACCGAGCACGATGCCGAGGCCTGGGCCGACGTAACTTTCAGATTTATTTTTTGCCATGCCGGCAACTTAGCACCGGAACGGTTGACGACTCGCTGCGTTTTTGTTTTTGTATCGTACGAAACAAAACGAGGCCCGACCAGTGAACACCATCGCGCAAACGATCCTTGAACAGCTCGGCGGCCGGCGCTTTGTCGCCATGACAGGCGCTAGGAATTTCCTCTCCCACAATGACGGCGCGCTTTCCTTCGCCCTGCCGTCCAACTTCGCAACCGCCGGCATTAACCGCGTCAAGATCACCCTGACGCCGACCGACGACTACACGATCGAGTTTGCGAAGGTCCGCGGCGTCTCGATCAAAACCATCGCCTCGGTTGACGGCGTTTATGCCGATACCCTGCGGGACGTGTTCACCGATCGCACCGGCCTTGATACCAGCCTCTAAGGGAGCCGCAGCCGTGACCATGCAAGCCGCCCTGCCCTTGCCGCTCGCCGACAACCCGACGGCGCACACCTACGGCGGCCTTGATCGCGCCTATGCGTTCTTCAACAAACGGCTGTTCGGCGACACCCTGCCGCCGTGCCTGATCACGATGCAGCGCCATAAGGGCGCCTATGGTTACTTCGCCCCGCAGCGGTTCGGATCGCGCGACGGCGGCACCATCACGGACGAGATCGCCCTCAACCCGTCGCACTTTTCGGAGCGCGACATCCGCGCCACCTTGTCGACGCTGGCGCACGAGATGGCGCACCTCTGGCAACAGCATTTCGGCAAGCCGTCCCGGTCCGGATATCATAACAAGGAATGGGCAGCGAAAATGCGCGAGATCGGCTTGCACCCGTCGAGCACCGGCGAGCCGGGCGGAAAAGAAACCGGGCAGCGCGTGTCGCACTACATCGTCGACGGCGGCGGTTATGATCTGGCCTATGCGGCTTTTGAGGCCGAAGGCGGCGCCGTCGACTTGCTCGGCGACCGATGGAGCGAAGACGAAAAAGCGGCCAAGACGCGCGCCAAAAAGGCCGCCAGCAAAACCGCCTTCGAATGTCCTGACTGCGGCCTCAAGGCGTGGGCGAAGCCCGACGCAAAGCTCATGTGTGGCGAGTGTGAAATCCACATGGAATGTGAGGCAGTGGAAGCATGACGCCGCCAACCGAGGACGACCTGCTCGCCGCCGCTTACGAGGCGGCAGCCCGGATCAACACCGAAATTGCGGCCGCCGAACTGGCCGCTTTCGACGACATCCGCCGACACGGCGACCACAATCGAACCTATCGCGCCGCCCGGCGCGCAAGGTTCCTCACCGAGACAGCTACACTGCGCCGCGAGCTGGAACGTGTGACCGCCGCAATAGTCGATCATCGCAATTCGGCAAACGCGCTGCGCTGGCCGCTGGCGCGATAAAACGGCCCCGGTCGCACCGACCTAGCTTGCACCCGGAATTAACGCACAGCGGGCCGCCCTATTGAGGCGGCCCGATCGTTTTGTTACGCGTGGCACATGGCGACAGCACCCGACCCCTACGTCCGTTATTCCTTCACCATGCGGATCGCCGAGGCGCGACAGCGCGCGCGCGCCTACTTCAAAGAGTTCCCAAAAGAGACCTTTGAAACGATCGTTGAGCACCACGAGGATTTTCAGGGCAGCAATATACGCGTGACGATGCGCCGGCTCAAAGTGCCGCGACCCTCTCCCTAATCCGGAAGGATACGGCCCGGCCCGCGCAAGCCGCCGGCCAGATAGCGCGCCACGGGATCTGCGTGCGTCTCGCCGAGCCGCTTCATCTTCTCATTGAGATCAGCCAGGAAGCCCGCCGGCGCCGGCGGCGGGCGATCGTCGATATAGCGGCCGTGGATTTGCGCCGCCCGCAGCACCGCCAGCGATGCAATCGCCTTCGAAATGTGGTGCAGCCCCGCGCCGCTTTCGGCGTCCGTTTCCTCGCCCAAATTCCAGAACTGGAATACGTGCCGCGCGCAGGCGTCGACGTACACGCTCGCGCGAGGCTCGGCGACAAGGTAGTTGTGACCGCCGTACTTGAACCCGCCCTCGGCGAAGGCAAGGGCCAGCTCGAAAATCACTTCCATCGGAATCCACGACAGACACGCCTTGAGCGTGCCGAACGCGTCCTTCGGATTGCTCGCCTTGGCAGCCGCCGGGGCGCCAGGCGACGCCGGCGACACCGCAAGATCGGCGAGCGGGCAGAACGTCGCCATTCGCGCCTCGGCGTCGGCCGCGGCCTCGAAATCCGCAGGCGGCATCACGCTGGTTTCGGCATGACGCGGCGGCGGCGCGACGGTGAAATCCGGCAGCGGGGTGCGGCTGCGCAAATCCTCATCATCCCATTTTGCCATTGTCGTTACCTCATACTCGGCGGCGGAATGTTGACGCGCTGGCGGCTATCCTCGCCGTTACGTCTGTGCAGCGTGATCACTTGCAACGCTTGCGCGGATCGCCAGCCGCCGCCGGCGGCGTGGTTGTCTTTGTCGGCGATCGTCGAGAATGCTTCGACTCGCACGTCGCCGATCGTGTCGAGCTTGTCTTTGTGGATATGCCCGAACAGAAACCAGTGATAAGCGGTCGCGCCCCATGCTTCGCGCTGATCGACCGCCATCGCCATCGCCATGCGGCCAGGCGTGAGCTTGTCGCCATGCGCGGCGCCGAATAGCGTGTTGCCGAAACGGCGGTAATAGAGATCGGCCGGGAACGTGATTTTGACTCGGCGGTTGCGCTCGTAAAAACCCGACAGCGCGAGCGCAAGCGCGGCGCCGGCCTCAGGATCGTGGTTGCCCGGAATGTTGACCACCTCGACGCGCTCGTGCTTGGCAAGCGCCATATCGATGATCGAGCGAAACACCCGGACGCCGGCGCGCTGCACCTTGAACCAACGACCGTCAACGTCGAGCTGATGCTTTGACTTCGGCGTCACGTTGCGCTGATCGTTGGCGTGATACCAGTCGCCGAGATTGATGATCGTCGCCTCGCGCGCGCGGTCCGCCTTCGCCACGATCGACGACGCACAATCGAGCATGCGCTCGGATGCAATCTTGAGATCGTAGTCGGCGCCCGTCTGCGGCCGCCATGACAACATGCCGATATGCGGATCGGCGATCGGATAGACGGCCAGCAAGTCGCGTTCGGTGCGGCGCGGTGCCGGCACGATATGCGCGCGGCCGCGATAGGCTTCGAACTCGGCTTTCAGCGCGCCGATCAGCTCGGGCGCGGCGCTGTCCGTGCGCGTCTTGATCCATCCGGACCGCCACCGCCCCTCGTCGTCGACGTAGGCCGATATACCCTTAAGGATTTGCCCGCTTGGGATTTCGAACTTGTCGCCCGATTCCTTTCGCTGCTGAATCCATTCGCTCTTGGTGCCCCCGTCGCCGTTGCGATTAGTCGCAATTTGCTTGATGGCGAAGCCGGGCAACACCGGCTTAAAGCCAAGCATGCCGCGCTCAGCCGCGCGGTGCAGATGCAGCTTGAACGTCGAACGCGGCAAGCCGAGCGCCGCCGCCGCCTTGCGCTCCGATCTGTGCTCGGCCTGCGCAGCGGCCGCGCGTCGGCACTGTTCGTCTGATAGCGATTGCATTACGAAATCCTGAGAACGCGCAGGATCAGCGCCTTAAACTCGGCGCCGAACATATGCACGAAGTACATGATAAGCCCGATGGCGCCGGTTGCGATTGCAACAGCGGTCGCGGCCTTGCGCGTGAGGTCGGAAACTTGCGGCTCGATCTTGGCGAGCCGGGCCGCCAGCGACCGCGGGTTTTTCGGATCGTCGATCGCGGCGACGCGTTCGGCGAGCGGATCGATAGCGCCGACTTTCATCGACATATTGGCGAGCTGGTGCCGCACCTCTTGGCGGTACTTCGCGCTTTCCTGCCGGTCCTGTTCGCGCTCGGCGCGATCACGTCCGACCGCGTCAATGTGAGACTCCAGCTTGCCTTTCAGCTCACCAAGTAGCAGCACCAGGCTTTGCGACTCGTCCGCCATCAGGTGCCGCCACTTTCCAGCGCGTCGCGCTGTTTATCTTCGCAGCGATCACGCGCCACGATGCGACCGTTAGCCGTGGCGGCCGCGGCGCGGTTCTCGGCCGCCAGCACGCCGAGATCAGCCTTGCGCGGCGCCGGCAAAGGCACCGGCTTGCCCAGCGCCTTGCATTCGTTCGGCAGGCGCGGTGCCGGCGGCGCCGGACGATCACCGGGCAATATCGCGCAGCCGGCGAATGTCGTCGTCAGTAGCAAGGCGGCAAGCCTTGCCGTCAGTTGCTTTCGCATAGTCGGACACCTTCGTTTGCATTGCGTCGGCGTGTCGCTCGATCGCAGTAATCGCGAGATCGGTTTCGGTGCGCGCCGCGGCCTTCGCCGCGGCCTCGCGTTGACGTTGCGCGGCGAGGCGCAACGCATCGGCGTCGCGCCAGGCGGCGCGAACCTCGGCTGATCCGTGAATGTCGCCGGACACGTAGCCGGACGCGAACAGCACGAACGCCAGCGCCGCCGCGCCGGCGATCTGCCCAAGCGGCGAGCGCAGAAACTCGATCGCCGTCTTGAGGCCGAACGCCACGCTCGGCAGATACATGGCGGCGAGCGCGAGCCCGCCGCCTCCCGTCGCCAGTCCGGCGACGGTGGTGAGAAGCGAGATCAACATGCGCGATTACTCCGCAGGCCCGGCATGCACGCCGCTGATATGGTCGGCGACGCGGCGCGCCTTGATGCGCTCGGCGATCCAATAGACCGCCGCACCGGAGCCGATCAGGATCACGCCGGCGACAATGATCGCCGGATCGGCGAGGATCGGGCCGACCAAATCCTTGAGCGCCTGCATGATGCCCTTGGCTTGGTTGATCTTGTCGATTCCGTTCTGCGCGGTATCGAGCAAGCCCGTCACCTGTTCGGCGCCGCCGCCGGCGACGAGCAAGCCGCCGATCAGCACCTTGCCCTTGCCGATCAGTCCGCCAGTGTTCGCCGCCTTGACCGTCTGCGATCCGGCGGCCGCCAGATCGTCGGCGGTGACGAGCTGGCGATCGACCGGCTGCGGCACCGGCACCGCACTGCGCAGCGCCTCGATCGTCGCACCGTCCGCCGCGCCCGTGACCGGCAGGCCTTCATGCGCTTGGAATTGCGACAACGCCGCAACCGTCTTGCCGCCGGGGCTGCCGTCGGGCTTGCCGACGGCGACGTAACCGAGCGCGCGCAGCTTGGATTGCAGCACCTTGATTTCGGCCGCCGACAAGCCCGGCGCCGGATCGTGAGCCGCCGGCAGCGCAAGCTTGCGCTGCCAACGCTTATCGGCATCGGCAAGCCGAACGTCGTAGTTGTTCTCGGCATACTTCGGCCCGTTATAGGTCCGCGCGACGGCGCGCCACTCACCGCGGTTGAGCGCGTCGACCAGGTGCTTGTTCTGCAACTCGCGCACCATCGCGTCGATCTGCACCCGCAGATTGCCTGTCATGCGATCGACCATGTCGCAGGCGCTGGCGAACCCCAGCTCCTCGGCGAGAAATCCCATCGTCTGCCCGGCGCCCCACGACGCCGATCGATTGGCAACCTCGGCGTCGACGCTACGCGCCTTTGCGATCAGCGCCAGGCGGCCCGCGCTGGTGCCTTCATCCTTGTACTGCGT
>NZ_BADD01000335.1 GCF_000333455.1 Rhodopseudomonas sp. B29 | reverse complement strand
CCCGGAATTGAGTCGCCGCCCCGGCATGTAGCCACCGAGCGCAGCGCGCCGGTCGCGCAGAATACTGAATTTTTAACGCTGTCCTCTGCCGGCCCGAAGAACTCCAGTTTCTCGACCTGCGCGTTGCTGAGAGGCAGAGCGAACCGATCGCGAAAACGCATACAGCGCGTCGACATCCAGCTTCTTCGCCTGGTGCGATGTCATGCGCGACTCGCCGGCGCCGCCCATGCCGTAACCCTTCTTGGTCTTCGCCAGAATGACCGTAGGCCGACCCTTGGTGTCCTTGGCGGCGGCAAAGGCCGCAAACAGCTTCTTGAAGTCGTGACCGCCCCGCTTCAGGCCGTCAATATCCGCGTCCGACATGTGCGCGACCAGCGCACGGACCTCGGGGTCCTCGCTGAAGAAATTGGCGAGGTTGTAGGCCCCGTCCTTGGCACCAAGCGTCTGATATTTGCCATCGACCGTCTCGGCGAATTTGCGCAGCAGCGCGTGCTTGCTGTCGCGCGCGAAGATATCGTCCCAATCCGATCCCCAAAGCACCTTGATGACATTCCAGCCGGCGCCCTGGAACAGCGATTCCAGTTCCTGGATCACCTGCCCGTTGCCACGCACCGGCCCATCCAGGCGCTGCAGGTTGCAGTTGACGATGAAGGTAAGGTTGTCGAGATTCTCGCGCGCTGCCAGTGCGAGCCCGGCGATCGATTCCGGCTCGTCCATCTCGCCGTCGCCGAACACACCCCAGACGTGACGGCCGGCCGTCTGTACCAAACCGCGATGCTGCAGATACTTCATGAACCGCGCCTGGTAGATCGCGCTGATCGGACCAAGGCCCATCGACGCCGACGGCACCTGCCAGAACTCCGGCATCAGCCACGGATGCGGATATGACGACAGGCCTGGACCACTCAGCTCCTGCCGATACAGCTTCAAATTGTCGTCCGACAATCGCCCTTCGAGATAAGCGCGCGCGTAAACTCCGGGCGATGAGTGCGGCTGGAAATACACCAAATCGCCTTCGGATTCGGAGCTCGACGCACGAAAGAAATGATTGAAACCGACTTCGAAGATCTCCGCGGCCGAGGCATAGCTGGCGACGTGTCCGCCGAGTTCGCCGTAGGCCTTGTTGGCACGGACCACCATCGCCAGCGCATTCCAACGGATGATGGCCGTCAGACGGTTCTCTATCGCGATGTCACCGGGGTAGGGCTTCTGCTGCTCCAGCGGAATTGAATTGCGGTAGGGCGAATACGGCGGCGAGTCCGACAGGACTCCGAGCTCCTTCGCACGCCGGTCGAGCGCAGCCAGAATGTATTGCACCCGTTCCGCCCCTGCACTGTGGTGGAGCGAACCAAGCGACGCGAGCCAATCGGCAGTTTCGACCGCGTCTTGATCGGAGCTGGCGGCTTTGCGCGGCGGATCGATGTGAACAGTCATTCGTCGGACTCCCAGAAAGTCCGCACTTGGTAGCATCTGGCACTGTGGCACGTGCTGCTGAATACGGTCGCGTTCTGAAAGATTGCACGGCCCGCAGCGGCACCTAGGCACGCATTCAGCATTCTCTGCCGTTGGATTAGTCAGCGGACGAATCTCGCAGCGTGCTGCGCCGCCGTCGTTCTCTGGTGATGGCGACGCAAGATGCCGCATGACTAAGCGCACACGCACAGGTAACGGGCATCTTGTCGCGGGCGAACTGGCCCGGCCTCTTCGCGCGCCTAGTGACCCCGGCTCTGAAAACAGCTAACCTCGAGTGGCAGGAGGATCTGCGTTAAGTCTCGAAAATTTGACGAATTGGCAGGATAACAATGCCGCCTGATATCGAGTTCGATCCCGATTTCGCACGAATGGATCTGCCCGATCTTCGCATCAACTATGACCCGGTTGATCCGGATCAGTTCGACCGTCCCGTCACGTCTTTCTGTCTGGAAACGAGCAAAGACAACGACGACCTGCCGCTGCACTCACACCGCAAAGGCCAACTGGTCGTCGCATCTCACGGCTCCGTCATGTGCCGGGCGCCGGGCGGCTTGTGGATTGTTCCACCGCAAGGTGCGGTATGGATCCCGGCGGGCGTCCTGCACAGCAATTGCGTCGCCGACTTCGGCAAACTCTATACAGTGTTCATCGATCCGCAGGTCAGCATGCTGCCGCAGACCTGCTGCACGCTGATGATCACATCGCTGGTGCGAGAATTGATCCACCGTCTCTCGGTGTTCCCACCGCTCTATCCGCTGGAAGGACCGACCAGCCGTCTTGGACGCGTGCTGCTCGACGAACTGGTGCAGATGTCGACCACCGATGAAATGTACTTACCGATCTCCGCCGACACTCGCCTCCAGCACCTCGCGACATCCCTGCTGAGCAATCCTGGCGACCGGAGCACGATCGACGAAGTCGCCTCGCGATACGCCATGAGCGAGAGTACATTCGCGCGCTTCATCGCCAAGGAAACCGGGATGACATACGGGCGTTGGCGCCAGCGTCTCCACATCCTTCTCGCGATGCAACGCCTCACAGCGGGCAGTTCAGTGCAGGCCGTGTCGCTGGAGCTCGGATACGAAACGCCCAGCGCGTTCATCACGATGTTCAAGAAGACGATGGGAAAGAGTCCACGGCGCTTCCTGGCCGAGCGGTCGCGCCTGATCAATTCGGAGATTCTGCCGTAGCTCACGCGCTCCTGCCGCGGCATTTGCGCGATCACGGCCCCACGATGTCGTCGCGGGGCCGCACGGCATGACGACGTCAGCGCTTGCTGTAAGGTACGAGTGGATATTCCAGCGACGCTTCGGCGATCGCCTTCGGAGCCACCACACGCGGCCGCCCGTTCAGGCCTTGCAGCATGACCATCGAACAATGGATGTTTTGGCCCGTCTCGTCGAACTTGGTGTTGTCGCCATACATCAGGATCGGCTTCATGTCGGTCGTCTTGAGTGCGCCGTGAATCGCCGCCGAGTCCGACGTGGCCGCCCGCTTCACCGCGTCTGCGACGATCTGCACGGCTTCAAAGGCGCAGCCCGCATTGGCATCGAACCAGTCGTTGGGGTAGTCGCCCGCGAACATCTTCATGATCTTGTCAGTCTCGGCGCCCTTCGGGTTGAGCCACAGCGCCGACAGGATCGGCCCGTCGCCATACTTTCCGAGCGCATCGTGATACGCCTTGTCCGATACGCCGTTGGAGTTGGGCGAGAACACCATCTTGGGATCCCATCCCTGCTTGATGCATTCGCGTGCGATCATGATCGCGTCATTGACGCGGGTGACAGAGATCAAAGCGTCGGCACCCGACGCTTTCGCCTTGGCGACTTCGACCGACAGATCCTTCGCCTTCTCGTCGTAGGCGATGTACTCCGCGATCTTGAGCGGGACGTCCACTTCCTTCCAGGCCTGATCGATGCTCTTCGCCGTCGACTGCCCCATCGTATTGTTGAGGTGGAGGACCACCGCGCTGCTCGGCGGATCCTTCAGCGTGCCGAGCACGTGCTTCAGCTCGACCAGCGACTGACGCACGATGGTCAGCGAGGTGGGGTAGTAGCGAAACACTTGGGTGAACCCCTGCGAGGTCACCTGAGTGGCGCTGGCAATGTGGACAACCATGGGCACCTTTGCCGCCTCGCAGGCCTGGAGTGCCGAGATCGTTGCACCGGAGTCCCAGGCGCCGATCAGCACGGTACAGCCCTGCCTGATCAGGTTCTCTGCGGCGATGCGGCCGTTCTCCGGACGGCTCTGCGTATCGGCATGAACGATCTCGATGTCGAGGCCGAACTTCTCACGGGCGAACTTGGCGCCGAGATCGATGCCACGAACGCAAGCCTGACCAGGGAAAGCGAGCACGCCGCTGCTGGGCATGATCGCTCCGACCTTCACCTTCTGCGTCGCCGCGAGACTTGGCCATGACATCAGGCCTGCTGCAATTCCAAACCCGCTTCCGACAATCGTCCGCCGCGTCATTCCGCTTCGCTTGGTCATCTGACGTCCTGTTGCTGAGGGTGATAACTCTGTCCCGACTTGTAGTTTGGTGCGTACGGTGGCGAAGGCTGCGTGCACGCGCTGCCGTACGGTTCTGGTTCGCCCGCGCCTGATCCTCGACACACCGACGAGCCCGCGTGGTCTCCCGCCGTCGCCGTCAAAGGCCCATTTCGGCCTTGATCAGCTTTTCCTCGGTTTCGTCGTAGAGCGAGGCAATGAGAAACTGATAGCGCTCGTTGATCTGTTTGCGTCGCTTCTTCCGCGTCGGCGTCATGACGCCGTTCTCCAGCGACAGCTCCTCCGGCAGAATGCGAAACGCCTTGATCTGCTCGGCCCGCGCCAACCTTCCGTTGGCCTTCCCGACCTCCGCCTCGATCAGCCGGTTGACAATCTCGGAGGATGCCAGATCGGCATAGGTCGCGATCTTGGCATCGCGCGACTTTGCCCACTCCATCGTCGCGGTGGCATCCACCTCGATCAGGGCGGTGAGATATTTTCGCCCTTCGCCGATCACGGCCGCCTCGGAGATGAACGGGCTGTGCCGCAGTTCGTTTTCGATCTGAGTCGGACTGATCGACTTGCCGTTCGAGGTGTTGATGATCTCTTTCTTGCGATCGACCAGCTTGAAGATCCCATCGGGCGACACCTCGACGATGTCGCCGGTGTAAAGCCAGCCGTCGCGAAGCGCCGACTTGGTCTCCTCCGGTTTGTTCCAATAGCCGGTGAACAGGCCCGGTCCGCGGACGATCATCTCGCCGTCCTGGAGCACGGCAGTTTCCCAGGCCGGATCCGGCAGCGGGACCCCGACATTGCCGGCCTGCGGCCACTCCGCCATCTGCACCAGATTGGCACCGACCAATTCGGTCTGGCCGTAGCACTCCTTGAGCTGCAGGCCCCACAGCTGCCACAGCGACATCAGCTCGGACGGCATCGCCGCCGACGAGGTGAACGCGACCTTCAGCTCGTCGAAGCCGATTTCCGCGAGAAGCGGCCGGAACACTTCCTCGCGGCAGGTCGCGAACAATTTCGACACGAATGCATCGTCGTTGCCGTGCTGACGGTGTTCGAGCGCACGCCGCGCAATCGTCATGGCGAGGGCGTAGTTCTGATCTCCCGCCTCGCCGGCGGGGTGCACTTTGCTGAGGATCTGCGTCGCAAACCGCTGATAGAATCGTGGCGGCGCCATGTAGTAGGTGGGCTTCACCTCCTTGATCGTCTGGGCGAAGTCCGCGGTGGTCTCGCCGAAATACGGCACCGCGTCGGCGAACAGCGGCAGCGCCGTCGCCTGCCCACGCGCGACGGTGTGCGACATCGGCAAATGCACCACCACCCGGTGCTCGTCCTGGCGCATGCTGGGGCCGAACAGGGTGATGCAATGAGCACCCGCGAGAATTGAGAGATGCGTCAGCATCGCGCCTTTAGGATTTCCCGTCGTCCCGGACGTATAGCCGATGCTGACCACGTCCGACGCCTTCGCGGTCGCGCTCTCCTTTTGCAGATAATCCTGCGCGTCGACGTCGGCTGTCCCGACGAACTCGGCGAGCGACTTGATCGATGCCGTGGCCTCGCCGGTCCAATCCGGGTCGAGCACGATGATGCCGCGGAGCTGCTCGGCCTGACCGGAGGCGCGCACGATGTGAAGCTGTTGCTCGCCGCCGACGAACGCGAACTTTGCGCCCGAGTCCGTGAAGCAATAAGCGACCTCTTCGGGCGATGAGGTGAAATACACGCCCACCATGACGCCGCCGGCGCACATGGTGGCCATGTCGGCGATCAACCATTCCTCGGACGAATCGCCCATGATCGCGACTCGATCGCCGCGCTCGAGGCCAGCGCGCCGCAGCGCGCTGGCCAAGTTCACGACACGCTGCGCATAGGCGCCCCAGGTCATGGCGGTCCAGGCGCCGCGACGCTTCTGTTGCACGGCGATCTTGTCGGGCCGCTCCGCGAGTCGCGCAGCCAAGAGCTGAGCGAAAGTCGTATCGGCCAACTGGGCGCCGGATGTGATCGCAGCGACGTTCATTTCAGCGCTCCGCGAAACGCTTGCGCTTGGCCGCGAATGCGGCAACCGCTTCTGCCCGTTCGGGCGACTTGAACGTCAACATCTCGAGCGCCGCGGAGGTGTCGAGCAACAAGTGGGTGTACTGCTTGATGATCTTGTTGACGCTGTACTTCGTCCACACGATCGATTCCTTCGGCCCGCTTGCCAGCAGCTCCGCGTACTCGATCGCAGCATCGAGCACCTTACCGTCCGCGATCACCTCGTTGATCATGCCCATGGCTGCGGCCTTCTCGGCCGAGATGAATTCGCCCGTCATCAAATAGTGTTTCGCACGCACCGGCCCCATCAGCAGCGGCCAGATCACCGCGCCGCCATCGCCAGCGACGACGCCGGCATTGACATGCGTATCGGCAAAGCGCGCGGTCGAGCTCGCGTAGATCACGTCGCAGAACAGCGCGAGCGTGGCGCCCAGGCCGACGGCGACGCCGTTCACCGCCGCCACGATCGGCACTTCGACTTCGAGCATGTTGCGGATGAGGTGACGCCCGCTGCGGGTCGGGGACGGCAACGCGCCTTTGTCCAGCGACTTCTGGTCGCCGCCCGAGCAGAATCCGCGGCCCGCGCCGGTGAGAACGATCGCATTGACGGAGCTGTCGTGATCCAGCTTGACGAAGACGTCTTCGAGCTCCTCGTGCATCTCCCAATTGATCGCGTTGAGGATCTCCGGGCGATTCATCGTGACGACGGCGACGCCGGTGGCCCGCTTTTCGACGATCAGGTATTTGTAGTCGTATTGCGACATTGATTTCACCGTGCGCTTTGATTTTGGGTCCGCATCTGACGGATCTGTCCGAGGATGTCCTCGGTCGGCCGCACGACGTTATTTCGGTCGTTGAAATGCGGGATGACGTAGCGACCGACCATGTCGATCGCCTCCATGATCTTTTCATGCGGGACCGAGTCCATGTGCAGCAGCACTTCGTCGACCCCCATGGCCTCGAATTTCTCGATCTGCCGGATGACCGTATCGGGGCTGCCGCACACCGTGGTGGCCGACTCGTTGACCAGATAGTCCCAGTCGTTGGCGGCACGCTCCATCGACGGCACGCTCTCGCCCATATACTTGTAATCGTCGGCAATCGCCGCGAGGCGCGGATAGGCGTCGGTCGAGATCTTTGCGTAGTGCATCAGCGGGCCGGCATAATCCGCCTTGGCCTGCTCGTCGGTCTTGCCGATGCCGATGAACAGCGGGACGCCGATGCGCGGACGCTGCAACGGGCCCTCCTCGTCGCGCTTCCAGTTCTTGTGATAGGCGTCGATCAGCTTCTGCTGGGCGTCCCAGCCCTGATAGATGTTGCTGCTCATCACCGCGAAGCCCTGCGACCCGGCCCAGACGTGGCTGCGCTCGCTGGTCGCCGCGATGCCGATCACCGGATGCGGCTTCTGCAGCGGCTTCGGAACCAGCTGGCGCGGCGGAATCTGGTAGTACTTGCCGTCGAAGGTGAAGATGTCCTGGCGCATCGACTTCTTCAGCAGCGCCAGACCTTCTTCCATCTGCGCCAGCGTCTCGTTGGGATCGACGTTGAAGGCGCGCATCGCGATGGTGGTGTTGGCGCGTCCGCCGTAGAATTCCATCCGTCCGTTAGACAAAATGTCGGTCACCGCAAGGCGTTCGGCGGAGCGCAGGGCGTGGTTGATGCGCTGGGGCATCAGCGTCACCGCGGCGCGCAGCTTGACCCGCGACGTCACCGCGGCCAGATAGCCGAACACCACTTCGGGCGCCGAACTCGATATGCCACCCAGGGCCACATGCTGCTCGGAGAGCGCGACGCAGTCGAAGCCGACTTTCTCCGCCAGACGGACTTCATCCACCAACTCATGAAGCCTGCGCGAGTAGCTGTGGCCGACCTGGGTTTCCTGTTCAGACCAGAACCCGAACGTAAGTGCCATTTCTCAATCCTTTGAGATTTCGAGATGGCACAAGGTTTCATATGCAGAGTGATATTTTCGTCCGAAAGCCTTGGAGCGTGAGAGCGCATTCCGAATTTTATGCTGTCAGTATCCGTAAGCCGGAAGGAGACCTGGAACGCTTCGCCGCGCAGCAGATACGTCGCCGTCAACGAGCGCTGCCGGCTTTGGTCCCGCCATCGAAACTCTCGATGAGGAGCTCAGTGACAGCCGCAAGGCATGCGTCGCCAATCTCTCGGCTCGAGCCGAACGGACTTCCGATTACGCCGTTATGCGACACCGATCGGATGCCGTTCTTCCACATCAGCTCGAGATCCGCCTCAGACAAGCCACCGAGATGGCCGACTTCGAAACGGTCCGGCCTCACGCTCGCGGGTCTGATGACCATCATCAGCGATGTCTCGGCGATATCCGCGTGGCCACCGACGGCCGACACGTCTCCTCCGGCTTCGCTCACCGCGCGGCGCCAGGTGTCGATCCATGTCGTCGAGTCGGTGAATGCCAGGATTTCGACATCTGGCGGCACGGCTTCGCGCAGGCGACCGAGCATGTCCTTGAGGATGGGAAAATTGCCGATATGGCCCGAATGGATCAGGATGCGCTTGAATCCGTGTCCGGCCAGGCTGGTGCAATAGTCGATACAAATCGCTTCAAGCGTCTGCGCGCGCAGCGAGATCGTGCCCGGAAACGGCAGATGGTGGGACGAGCAGCCGACCTTGATGGTCGGCGCCACGAGCGTCTTGCCGCAGCTGCGCGCGATCCGCTCGGCCAGCGCGTCGGCGTGATCCGCGTCCATGCCCAGAGACAAATGAGGTCCGTGCTGCTCGACGGCGCCGAGCGGGATCACCACCGTCGTGCATCCCTCGGCCAGAGCCAAGGCGACTTCCTCATAGCTCATCTGCTCGAGGTAGATCTGATCGGGATATCCTCGCGCCACGGGCTCAGCCCTTGTTATTCTTGGACAGAAACCGCGCCCGCGCGGCGGCGGAGCTCTCGGCTGAGACATAGGCGTCGAGGTCGGCCACGGTCATCTCCTCGAGCGCCTGATCGCTCATCTGCGCCGTGAGGTTGAGCGAGCGCTTGATGGCGCGGAACAGCTTTCCGTCCTTCTGCCGCAACGCTCGACACGCGTCCTGCGCACTGGATGCCACGGCGCCGGTCGCGACGATTTCATTGACGGCTCCGATTGCCAGGGCGCGCTCCGCGCCGACCAGATCGCCCCAATACAGCAGATCTTGCGCCGCCCGTACGCCGAGCTTTTCGACTGCTCGGCGCATGCCTTTCGTCACCGGCAGCAAGCCATGGTTGATTTCCGG
>NZ_BADD01000336.1 GCF_000333455.1 Rhodopseudomonas sp. B29 | reverse complement strand
CAGGCATGACGACCGCAGACGCAGCCCCCGAGGCGGGGCGCGACTTCATCCGCGACATCGTTCAGTCCGACCTCGACACCGGCAAGCACCGCAGCATCGTCACGCGGTTCCCGCCGGAGCCGAACGGCTATCTGCATATCGGCCATGCCAAGTCGATCGCGCTGAATTTCGGGGTCGCCAAGGAATTCGGCGGCCGCTGCAATCTGCGGTTCGACGACACCAATCCGACCAAGGAAGAGCAGGAGTATATCGACTCGATCCAGGCCGACGTGCACTGGCTCGGCTACGATTGGGGCGGCAACCTGTTTTACGCCTCGGACTATTTCGAGCAGCTCTACGCCTGGGCCGAACTCATGATCCGCAACGGCGATGCCTATGTGGACGACCAGTCGCAGGACGAGATTCGCTCGACGCGCGGCACGCTGACCGAGCCCGGCAAGAACAGCCCGTTCCGCGATCGCACGGTCGAGGAGAACCTCGACCTGTTCCGCCGCATGAGGGCCGGCGAATTCCCGAACGGCGCGCGCGTGCTGCGCGCCAGGATCGACATGGCGGCCGGCAACATCAATCTGCGCGACCCGGTGCTGTATCGCATCCTGCACGCCCACCATCCGCGCACCGGCGACAAATGGTCGATCTATCCGAGCTACGACTACGCGCACGGCCAGTCCGACGCGATCGAAGGCGTGACGCATTCGATCTGCACGCTCGAATTCGAAGACCATCGGCCGCTGTACGAATGGCTCTTATCCAAGCTGCCGGTGCCGTCGCAGCCGAAGCAGTATGAATTCGCCCGGCTCAACATCACCTACACGCTGCTGTCCAAGCGCGTGCTGACCGAACTGGTGCGCGGCGGCCACGTCTCCGGCTGGGACGATCCGCGGATGCCGACGATCGCCGGGCTGAAGCGCCGCGGTGTGCCGCCGGCGGCGATCCGCGATTTCGTCCGCCGCATCGGCGTCGCCAAGGCCAACAGTGTGGTCGATCTCGGCATGCTGGAGTTCTGTATCCGCGAAGAGCTGAACCGCATCGCCCAGCGCCGTATGGCGGTGCTGCGGCCGCTGAAGGTGGTGATCGAGAACTACCCGGAAGGGCAGACCGAAGAACTCGAAGCCATCAACCATCCCGACGATCCGAGCGCCGGCACGCGCAAGATCTCATTCGGCCGCGAGATCTACATCGAGCAGGACGACTTCATGGAGAACCCGCCGAAGAAGTTCTTCCGGCTGTCTCCCGGCAACGAAGTGCGGCTGCGCTACGCGTACTTCATCAAGTGCCGCGAGGTGATCAAGAACGACAAGGGCGAGATCGTCGAACTACGCTGCACCTACGATCCCGAGACGCGCGGCGGCAATGCGCCGGACGGCCGCAAGGTCAAGGCGACGATGCACTGGCTGCCGGCGGCGCAGTCGGTCAAGGCCGAGATCCGGATCTACAATCAGCTGTTCACGAATCCGGCGCCGGAGGCGTCGAACTTCGCCGCCGATCTCAATCCGCAATCGCTCGAAGTGCTGAGCGACGCCCGGATCGAGCCGGAAGTGGCGACGAGTTTGTCGACCGATCCGCTACAGTTCGAGCGGCAGGGTTACTTCGTCCGCGATCGCGATTCGACGCCGGGTAAGCCGGTATTCAACCGCACTATCGGGTTGCGTGATACCTTCGCCAAGGAAGTCGCGAAAGGCTGATACGCGCGGAGGTTGTTGCTCGCGCTGATCTGCTCCAATCTGCGCTCCCGCCAGACGGGAGCGCGGCGTGGGGCAGGGCGATCGGGTCCAGAACGGGGCCAAGATCAAAGCACGGATCAAGGCTGCGACTTGGACGACGCGCGAAGCGCGGCCGGGCGCCTTGGCGTGGCCGGGCGGCCATCTGTGGTTCGGCTGGCTCACGACGCTACAGGGCTGGGCGCGCGCCGAGGCGGGGCCGGGCCGTCTGTTACCAGTGGTGCCGATTGCCTTTGGCGCTGGGATCGCTTTGTACTTCGCCGCCGCGCATGAGCCGATCGCGTGGGTGACGGCGCTGACGGCGGCGATCCTGAGCGTTGCGGCTCTGTTACTACGCCGGCACGCGCTGTTTGCGCCGGCCGTGCTGATCGCCGCGCTGGCTTGCGGCTTTGCGACGGCGACGCTGAAGGCGCAGCGCGTCGCCCATCCGGTGCTGGCCAAGCCGGTGTTCGGAGCCAAACTCGAAGGCTTCGTCGAGACCCGCGAGGAGCGCGAGCGCACCGATCGCTTCGTACTCCGCGTCAGCGCGATGGACGCCCGCGGCGCTCCTCGACTCGAGCGGGTGCGGCTGTCGGTGAAGAAGGGCACGGCGCCGGCGGTCGGCAGCTTTGTCGAGCTCAAAGCGCGGCTACAGCCGCCGCTCGAACCGCTGCTGCCGGGCAGCTATGATTTCGGCCGCGATCTGTATTTCCAGGGCATCGCTGCTTCAGGCTTCGTCACGGGTATAATCACGCCGCGCGCGGCGCCGGCGAGCGGCGGCTGGATGCTGAGCTACGCGGCGCTGATGCAGTCGCTGCGCGATGCCATCGACACCCGCATCCGCGGCTCGCTCGACGGCGACGGCCGCGCTATTGCCACGGCTCACCGGGCGGCGCGATGCCATCACCGCGCCCGTCAACGATGCGATGTTCATCTCCGGGCTAGGTCATGTGCTGTCGATCTCCGGCTATCACATGGCGGTCGTGGCTGGCGTCGTGTTCTTTGTGGTGCGCGCGCTGCTGGCGCTGATCCCGTCGCTGACCGTGACGTTTCCGATCAAGAAAGTCGCGGCGGTTGCCGCATTGATTGCAGCGGCCTTTTACCTGCTGTTGTCTGGCGCCGAGGTGGCGACGCAGCGCTCGTTCTTGATGACCGCGGTAGTGCTGATCGCCGTCATGGTCGACCGCCGCGCCATCACGTTCCGCACGCTGGCGATCGCAGCCTTGATCGTGCTGGTGATCGCGCCGGAAGCGTTGGTGCATCCGAGCTTCCAGATGTCGTTCGCCGCCACGCTCGGTCTGGTCGCGCTGGTGCAGATCGGCATGCCGGCGCTGTTCGCCAAGGCCGATAGTTCGGCGGCGGCACGTGCGGCGATGTGGGGCGGCCGCGAGATCGCGATCCTGGCGCTGGCGTCGCTGATCGCCGGGCTCGCGACGCTGCCTTATGCGGCGTATCACTTCCACCGCATCACGCCCTACGGCGTGGTCGCCAACCTGCTGGCGATGCCGGTGGTATCGGCGATCGTTATGCCGGCGGGACTGCTTGGCCTCGTCGCCATGCCGTTCGGCTTCGATGGCGTGTTCTGGCGCATCATGGAGCTCGGCATCGACTGGATGATCGCGGTGGCGCAATGGACCGCCGCGCTGCCGGGCGCGGTCGGCCGCGTTGCGGCCTTTGGCGCTGGGCCGCTCATCCTGGCGACGCTGGGCATCCTGTTGCTCGGCCTGCTGCGCACGCCGCTGCGCTTTGCCGGTGTGATCGCACTGGTCGCGGCGGCGGGCTGGGCGGCGTTGACGCCGCGTCCGGACGTGCTGATTGCGTCCGACGCGCGCCAGCTCGCAGTGCGCGGCGCAGATGGGCGACTGCGCGTGTTCGGTCGTGGCACCGACCGCTTTCTGGTCAAAGAGTGGCTAGCAGCGGACGCCGACGCGCGCGCCATCGAGGATCCCACACTGCGCGCCGGCGTGTCCTGCGATGCCGATGGCTGCGTCGCAGCTCTGATCGACGGGACGTTGGTGACGCTGTCGCTGCGACCGGACGGGATGGCGGACGACTGCGTCAGGGCGGCACTCGTCGTCACGCTGGCGCAGCCGCCGCCAGGCTGCGCCGCGCTGCTGGTCACTGCCGCGGATTTACGCCGAGGCGGTGCGGTAGCCTTGAAGCGAAGCGAACGCGGGAAAGGGAGCTTCGTCGCCACGCTGGTGCGACCACCGGGCGTCGATCGGCCATGGGCGCCTGCGGCCGCGCAGGCCGAGAACGGCGAGTCGGCAGCGACGACCGCGCTCGACGACGCCCGCGCTGGCGGGGCGCCCCAATCCGGACGAGGGCGCGAGCCGGTCGACGCCACACCGCCGCCAAAGGATCAGCAAGACGAGGATTAGCCGGCACCACGATCGAACCGACGCGTCGTCCAAGTTTCGATGTCTCGACCGTCGCGCGCGCTTGGCTGCGTCGCGGCGGCAGCTTTGCTTAGTACTTTCGGTATAGCCCGATCAGCTTGCCCTGAATCCGCACGCGGTTGGGCGGCAGGATGCGGACTTCATAAGCGGCATTGGCGGGTTCGAGCGCGATCGACGCGCCACGGCGGCGGAAGCGCTTAAGCGTGGCTTCTTCCTCGTCGATCAGCGCCACCACGATGTCGCCAGTGTCGGCCGACTCGTTGCGCTGGATCAGCGCCATATCGCCGTCGAGAATTCCGGCCTCGACCATCGAATCGCCGCGGACCTCGAGCGCGTAGTGCTCGCCGCTGCCGAGCATGTCGGCCGGCACGCTGATGGTGTGGCTGCGGGTCTGCAGCGCTTCGATCGGAGTACCAGCAGCGATCCGGCCCATCACCGGCACGGCGACGTTGCGGGAATCGTCCTCGCCGGTGCTGGCGGGCTGCGGCGGCCGGACCTTGCCGAGATTGCCTTCGATCACGCTCGGAGTGAATCCGCGGCGCGCGCTCTGGGGGGCGCCGCCGAGCTCGGGCAGCTTGATGACTTCGATGGCGCGGGCGCGATTGGGCAGGCGGCGGATAAAGCCGCGTTCTTCCAGCGCGGTGATCAGACGGTGGATGCCTGACTTGGACCGCAAATCGAGTGCGTCCTTCATCTCGTCGAACGACGGCGGGACGCCGGCTTCCTTCAGGCGCTCATTGATGAAGCGAAGCAGTTCCAGTTGTTTGCGCGTCAGCATCGACCATTCCCCGATCTTGCGACGATCATCATGTGATTTCTCGTCTCGGCGTGCCCGGTCCGTCTGGGTCCCGGGTTACGGTTGTGATGGACACCTCAGCCCCGAGGTGCGACCGGCACAACCTAAAAACAAATCATGAACGGACCCTATATGTTCCATATGTGTTCCGCAACATCTTAATTTTCAGATCAATTGAGCGCGGCCGCTACCGCGGCAATTTCAGGATCAGACAGGGCGCACCTGCCTCCGCCGCCGGTGCCAGCGGTGGCCGGATCAGCAGTGCCTGCGCCGCAGAAAGCCGCGCCAGCAGCGAGGAATCCTGCTTGTCGACCGTGGTCGCGATCAGGCTGCCGGTGTCGTCGAGCGACAGCGTGGCACGCAGATAGTCTTCGCGGTGATCATTGGCCGAAACGGCGCGGCCAAGCCGTGCCGGCCTGCGCTGGTGATGCACTTCGCGCATCCCGGACAGCGCACGAATCAGCGGCACCATGAACAGGAAGGCGCAGACATAGGACGAGACGGGATTGCCGGGCAGGCCGATCACCCGCATCGGGCCGAGCTTTCCATGCATCATCGGCTTGCCGGGTCGCATCGCGATCTTCCAGAACGCGATCGACGTACCCTCGGCTTCCAGCGAGCCCTTGACGAGGTCGTGGTCGCCGGCCGAGGCGCCGCCGGTGGTGATCAGCAGATCGACGCCGGCGTCGACCGCGCGGCGGATCGCGGCTCGCGTCGCTTCGATTGTATCGGCGGCGATGCCGAGGTCGATCACCTCGGCACCTTCGGCCTCGGCCAGCGCGCGCAGCGCGTAGCCGTTGGAATAGACGATCTGGCCAGGCAGCGGGTCCGTGCCCGGCATTACCAGCTCGTCGCCGGTCGCCAGCATGGCGACGCGCGGCCGGCGATGCACCGGCAGGGACGGGTGGTTCATGCCGGCGGCCAGCGCCAGATCGCGATCCGACAGCCGCGTGCCGGCCTGCAGCAGAACCTCGCCGGTGCGGAAGTCGACGCCGGCGGGGCGGATATGGCGGCCCGGCTGGGCGGGCTCGCGGATGGTCACGATGTCGCCGTCGCGCGAGGTGTTTTCCTGGATCACCACCGCATCGGCGCCGTCCGGGATGACGCCGCCGGTGAAGATCCGCAGCGCCTGGCCTTCGCCCAGCGCCAGCTCGGCCGGCCGGCCGGCGGCGATCTCGCCGATGACCCGCAGCTGGGCCGGCACGGCCGCGGCGTCGGCGGCGCGCACGGCGTAGCCGTCCATTGCCGACATCGGCTGCGGCGGCTGGGTGCGCAGCGCCGTGAGGTCCTGTGCCAGCACGCGGCGGTGGGCGGCCGGCAGCGCGACCATCTCGGTCGCGCTGGCCTTCGCGCCATCCAGCACTGCAGCGAGCGCATCGGCAACCGGCATCAGGGCCATGGACTTTCTCCCGCGCGGCCACCTGGCCGCTGTTCGTCGAACGGGCTTTAGGTGCCGCGTTGCGATCGCGCAAGGCGGCAGCTCTTCAAATGTGCTGAGCGGGCTCAGGCTCGGTACTTCGCCGAAATCCTCATTGTGGAACGGCGGCGCAGGCGAGTAGGACCAAGCCTCGGCACAGGCATCGCGGCACGGGAGCGGATGATGGACGATTTCGCCAAATGGCTGTTTCGGATCGTGGCCGTGATCGGCGCGGTGGCGTTCGTCACCACCTACGCAATGCGGCATGATTTCAGCCGCGGCTGGATGCCGAGCTTCAGCGAAGACTACGCGCCGCCGCCGGCCGTAGGCGCAGCCCCAGCTCCGAGCTCTGAGGTGACCAAGAGCGAACCAGCTGCCGAACCGGCGAAGGAAGCCGCGAAGCCTGCAATGGCCGCGGTGCCGGCCGCAGCGCCTCAGGCCGCTCGCAACTACGTGCCGTGCCAGCCAATCGGCCGCACCGCCAAGGGCGAACTGGTCTACTCGATGGATTGCCGAACGCCGCCGCAGTAAGCGCGCTGGCGCTCACTCCGGGGAAGTCCCTTTGTCCTGATCCTCCGGCCGCACCATCACCGGCAGATACACGCTGGAAAATTCCGGAGGCAGCCGCCGCGGTCGGCCGCTGCTCAGCTCGATGCAGACCAGCTGCCAGCGGCCGCGCATCACGATGGCGCGGTCGCGCAGGCGGATGAGCTGGAAGCGCCGCTCCATCACCAGTTTGCCGTCGCTGCCCCAGATCCAGGTGCCGAGTAACAACTCGTCACCCAGGTGGCTCGGCAGCAAGTAATCATATTCGCCGCGGCGGATCGCCATCGCGCGGTCGATGCGCTGCCAGTCGGCGAGCGACAGCCCCAGCGCTTCCGAATGCGCCCAGCCGACGCTGTCGCACCAGCGCACATACACCGAGTTGTTGGTGTGGTTGAGGCCGTCGATGTCCGACGGCCCGGGCGTCATCGGCAGCGTGAACGGGGCGGGGTGATCCCAGGGCAGTTCGGCGTCGGTCATCATCGTCGCAGTTGCTGGCGGCTCAAAGTCCGAGCTGATCGAGCGCACGGGCGACATCGTCGCTGGAATGCACCTGAACGGCATGCAGGCCGCGCTCGCGCGCCGCCTCGACGTTTTCGGCCAGATCGTCGAAGAACACAATGCGATCGGGCGCGATGCCGATCGCGTTCACGACATGGTCGTAGGTCTCGCCATGGGGCTTGCGCATGCCGATGCGCGACGACAGGAACAGCTCGCGGAAGTGATGCAGCAGTTCGGCATAAGCTTGCGAGAAATGCGCCACGTGGGCGTCGTTGGTATTGGACAGCGCATACAGCGGCAGCTTGGCGGCGGCGCGTGCGAGCAACGGTTCGATGCCCGGCATCGGGCCGATGAAGATGTCGTTCCAGCCCCGGAGCAGCTCGTCGTCGGTCAGCTTCAGTCCAAGCGCGGTCCTGACCGCGGCGAAGAACTCGGCGTCGTCGACGTGGCCGGTTTCGTAGCGATGGAAGACGTCGTTCTGCGCCAACGAGGCCATCGTCGCCTTCGGATCGCCGCCGAGCTCGACGGCCCAGGCCTTCAGCGTACGCCGCAGATCGAAGTCGATGACCACGCGGCCGATATCGAACAACAGCGCATCCGCGGCGCCGGGGGAAAGAACGGTTGTCATGCCGGATCCTCTAGCAAGTCGGCGGGGCAGACGCGAGCCGTGGCGTCCAGCACATTTTGGTTAAGCAATGTTATTGGATCAAGAAACCGTTTGGTAATGCGGCCGCGGTAAATAAGGCCGTTGCTGCGGGGCGCGCTGGGAGCCGCCCGCCGATCGCGGCGCCGGAAGTCCTCGAAGCGGCGATCTGCCATGCGCGGCGAATCTGACGATCATCTTCTGTCTCGATTGGACTGCCGATGAAGGGCGGGACAGCAGGCGGCCGTCTGTCTCACAACGGCAAGAAGAAGCCAGAGGAGGAGCACGCGATCCAGGGCTGGTTCGTGACCTTCGCCGACATGATGGGGCTGCTGGTCTCGTTCTTCGTCATGCTGGTGTCGTTCTCGACGCAGGATCTGCACAAGATGCAGATCGTCGCCGGATCGATGCGCGACGCCTTCGGCGTGCAGCAGGAGTCACGCTACGCCGGCGTGGTCGAAACCGACGGCGTGCCGGTTCAGGGCAAGATCAAGAGCAAGCGCAACGTCGCGCCGGATCAGTCCAGCGACAAGCCGCATCTGGAAGAGCAGGGCGGCGCCGGCAGCTCGGCCTCGCAAGCCAAGGCCGATCGCGAATTCGCTCTGGCGTCGGCGTCGCTGCGCCAGGCGCTGCAGGACATGCCGGAGCTCACCGAGCTTTCCAAGAACGTGATCTTCGAAGAAACGCCGGTCGGGCTCAATCTGGAGATCACCGATCAGGACGGGCGGCCGATGTTCGCCGATGGCTCCGCCGAGCCGTATGACCGCGCCAAGAAAGTCATCGCGCAACTCGCCGGGCCGCTGCGCGCGACGTCGCTACGCGTCACGATCGTCGGCCATACGGCGACCAGCGTGGTGCCGGCGAATGGCGCCGACGCTTTCGACCTGTCGACCAGCCGCGCGCTCGCGGTGCGGCGAATTCTCAAGCACGAAGGTCTCGACGCCAGCCACATCCTGTCGGTCGCAGGAAAAGGCGACAGCGAGCCGCTGTTTCCCGACGCTCCGATGCTGGCTGCGAACCGCCGCGTGACGATCACGCTCGTCCGCGAAAACCCACCGCTGCCGCCGGATTTGCAGCGCTAAATCGTGACGTCATTCTTCCACGAACTACCAACGCGCAGTGCCGTCACCCCGAGGTGCGAGCGGAGCGAGCCTCGAAGGGCGACTACTCCGGGTGTGCGGCCCATCCTTCGAGGCCGCCGCTTCGCGGCGGCGCCTCAGGATGACGTTTATACTTGCGGCTAGCCGGGAGGCGCTCCGATGTTCAAAAACACAGCCCGATGCGGCGGCCGTGTTTCCAGACCAGGCGGCAGCGCTTCTTGACGCCGGAATGCAGGATTTCGAAGCGCGGCGGCAGCTTGGTCTCGGCGTTGAGTTCGACGCAGGCGCCGCCGGCCGAATAGTCGATCACCCGCACCGGAACGACCGGCGCACGTGGGCCGACGATCAGGCTGGCCTGCTGCGAGACCAGGCCGCTCGGGCGAACGCGGGCAAATCGGCGCGGTTGGTTCATCGTCCATGGTCTCGGGCGGCTTCGGGATGAAGTCGCGACAGCCTACATCACAGCAAACTTGTTAAATTCGCGTGTGCGGAAGCCGCAGCGGGGCTTCTTGATCGCCGCGGCGGTGGCGCGTAGGTGGCGGCAGCGCCGCCTTCGGCCTCAATTCGTTAACGATGCGCCGCAGCGTCGCTCCACGTATTTGGTGGCCTCTATCACGATCCGTTTGGGCTGGCCGCCTGCGGCCCGGCATTTCGGAGCGTCACTGGTGGGGGCGAAAACCGGTGCCGTGAAAAATTCCCGACCAGGGTCTTGAAAGCCGGATCGCGTTTTCTAATTTTCGGTCCGTCCCGTTTCGAAAGGAGGATTCAGGGAGGACGATATGGATCTGAGACCGAACGTTCGACCAACGATCAGGGCGACGTCGCACGTCGCCGCACTAGCCGACTTCATCGCGCCCGCTGAGGTCTATGACCATCCCGAACAAGTGCTACGCGACAACGCGCTCGGCACTTCGGAGAAGAGGGCCATTCTGTCCTCGTGGGCGTCCGACGCCAATGCGGTCGAGCACCGGCCCTGGCTGCGACGCCTGCCGGGTTCCGGCCGCACCATTCCGCTGACCGCCATCTTGAGCGCGCTGCGCCGGCTCGACGATAACGAGCCGCCGCCCGACGGCGCCGCCGCCGTTCCGCCGGCCATGCAGGAACGTGAGCGCAATCAGGACGTTCGAGCGGTGTGGGAGGACGCGATATGGTCTGGCGCAGCAATCAATCCGAGTTCGACCCGTCACGTTGCCCGGAATGCGGTGCGACGATGCGGCTGGCGCGGATCGAGCCGCGGCCGATCCGGCGCTTTGCCGAATTCGAACGCCACATCTATCGCTGCGAGGACTGTGACAACGTCAGTCGCTTCGTAGTCGACCGTCAGGCGGCGGACGGCGCCATCGAAGACGCGGCTGCGTAACTACGTGTATGCGTATCTGATGATGCGGCGACGGCTCATCCCGGACGCCGCATCACCTTGCGCCACAGCGGCTTCGCCAATTCGAGCACGACGAGCACGACGACGGCGGCTGCCGCCGTCAGCGCCAGATCGTCGCTGTGCAGCGGACCGAAGCGGAACAGCTCGCGCAGCCATGGCCACCACAGCGTCGCCGCCAGCAGCGTTGTGACGAACGCGACCATCACGCCCAGCAGTGGGTTGGGGCGGCGCAGCGCCGTCAGCAGCGAGGCACTGAAAGATCGGTTGATCAGGATCAGGCCTACGAAGCTCAGCACCAGCGCGAAGAAGGTGAGGGCGCGCAGTTCGTCCGCCGGCATGGCGCGGTATTGGCCGATCATGAAAACGGCGGCGACCAGTGCGAACACCAGCAGCCCCTGCAGCATTCCCCAGACGATCAGCGCCCGGCTGAACAACGGCTGCTCCGGATCGCGCGGCGGACGGCGCATCGCATCCTCTTCGGCCGTCTCGGCTTCGAAAACGATCGAGCACACCGGATCGATGATCATTTCCAGAAACGCGATGTGGATCGGGCCGAGCAGGATCGGAAGGCCGAACAAAAGCGGCAGCAACGCGAGGCCGGCGATGGGCACGTGAACGGCGAAGATGAAGCCCATCGCCTTGACGAGATTGTCGTAGATGCGCCGCCCCAGCCGGATCGCCTTGACGATCGAGGCGAAGTCGTCGTCGAGCAGCACGATGGCCGAGGCCTCGCGGGCGACGTCGGTGCCGCGGCCGCCCATGGCGATGCCGATATGTGCCGCTTTCAGTGACGGCGCGTCGTTGACGCCGTCGCCGGTCATCGCCACCACCTCGCCATCGGCCTTCAGCGCCTCGACGATGCGCAGCTTCTGCTCCGGCATGATCCGCGCGAACACGGTGGCGCCGCGCAGCCGCTGCGCCAGCTCCGCATCGTCGAGCGCGGCAATCTCTTCGCCGGTGATACACGTCTCCGCATCGATGCCGGCCTGCCGGGCGATGGCGCGCGCCGTGGCCGGATAGTCGCCGGTGATCATGACCACGCGGATGCCGGCTGCGCGGCAATCGGCAACGGCAGCCGGCACCGCTGCGCGGAGCGGATCGGCTAGGCCGATCAGGCCGACGAAATCGAAGCTGAAGCCGAGTTGGCTTTCCGGCCAGTCGTCGTTGGGGTGCGCCGCGCGCGCGACGCCGAGCACGCGCAGTCCCTCCGCCGCCATCGTATCGACGGTGCGCGCCAGCGCCTGTCGCTCCGCCTCGCCAAGCCCGCAGATCCGCGCGATGGCCTCGGGGGCGCCCTTGGCGGCGACGACGTAGTCGCCGAGATCGTCATCGCTATCCCAAACCTGGGTGATCGCCAGCAGATCGCGGCGCAGCCCATAGGAATGCACCAGGCTGCGACTGCCGACGCCGTCCGGCAGGTGATCGCCGGCGAGCCGGTGCAGCGCGCGGTCCATCGGATCGAACGGGTCGGGTGCGGCGGCGAGCAAGCCGGTCTCGAGCAACGCGGCAAACGCCTGCGGCAGCGCCGCACCGTCACGCGGCTGGAACACCTCGCCGCTCGGCAACCGCAGCTCAGCGATCGACATCCGGTTCTCGGTCAGCGTCCCTGTCTTGTCGGTACACAGCACGGTGGCGGCGCCAAGCGCCTCGATGGCAGCGGCGCGGCGCGTCAGCACCCGCGCCTGCGAAATCCGCCACGCGCCCATCGCCATGAACACGGTGAGCACCACCGGGAATTCCTCCGGCAGCATCGACATGCCGACGGTGATGCCCGCCAGCACGGCGTCGAGCCAGCTCGCCCGCAGCGTGCCGTACAGCACGACGACCAGCAGCGTGAAAGCGCCGGCAATCACGCCGAAGGTACGCACCAGCGCGCGGGTCTGCGTCTGCAATCGCGGCGCCTCGGTCTGCATCGTGCCGAGCGCCTGGCCGATCTTGCCGATCTCGCTTCGTGGTCCGGTGGCGGTGACTTCGGCGAGGCCGCTGCCGCGGACGATCAGCGAGCCCGAATACACCATCGGCTGATCGTCGCCGCCGGGGCGCCGCGCAGCTGCTGCGGCTTCGTCGCGCGGCAGCTTCCGCACCGGCACCGACTCGCCGGTGAGCAGCGACTCGTCGGCCTGGATGTCGTCGGCCTGCAGCAGCAGCGCATCGGCGGCGACACGGTCGCCTTCGGCCAAAACCAGCAGATCGCCGCGCACCACCTCGCGCCCGGCAATGCGCCGGCGTTCGCCGCCGCGGATCACCAGCGCCCGCGGGCTGGTGAGATCGCGCAGCGCTTCCAGCACGTGCTCGGTCCGTGCTTCCTGCACCACGGTGATCACCACCGACAGCGAAGCGAAGATCAAGAGGATGACAGCTTCCTTGAAATCGCCGAGCAACAGATACACCGCGCCGCCGCCGAGCAGCAGCGCCAGCATCGGCTCGCGCAGCACTTCGAGTACGATGCGCAGCAGCGTGCGGCGATCGGGATTCGGCAGCTCGTTGTAGCCGTCCTCGGCGAGGCGCTGCTGCACCGTCGCTTCATCGAGCCCGGTCGGCGGAGCGTGATCGTTCGTCATCGTCGGCTCCGCTCGTTGTGCAAAGATCGCAGGTTATCAAGGTTTGAAGACGCCGATGCGATATTTCGGCAGCAGCGCATCGGCGTCGCGCGAGTGCGATCGCCCTTTGGTCTTGGTGTCGTAGGCGCTGCTTGCTTCCTTGCCGCACCATGGCTCGATGATCGACGGCCGCGAGGGATGGTCGGGCAGATAGGCGGTGATGTCGAACACCGCACCGTGGATCGCCATCCAGCAGTCTTCGGGGCTTGCGTGCCGCGCCAGTTCAGCGGCATCGATTTCGCGGTCGGCCGCCGCCGCAGGACCGGAGGTGCCGGGAGTGATCACGTTGCCAATCCACAGTCCGAGCACGGCGATCCAGAACAGAACGGTGGAGCTGAAGAACACTTTGCGCATCATCGGAACTCGAAGTTTTCGTAGTGAATGCGCCGCGGCGCCACGCCGCGGGCCTGCAGCCCGGGTTCGATCTGCGCGACGAGCTGCGCCGGCCCACAGAGAAGACATTCGGTGCCGGCCAACTGATACTGCGGTGGTAGCAACGGATCGATGTCGGGCAGGGCGTCGCCGGTGGCGACTTCATGAAGTGTGAGATTGGGGTCAGTCGCGGCCAGAGTGCGCAACTCGGGCAGAAACGCGGCATCTTGCTCGCGGCGATACAGATACAGCAGGTGCACCGGGTGACGCAGTGGAGCAGTGGAAAGGCGCGCCATGAATGGCGTGATGCCGATGCCGCCGGCGACCCAGAGCTGCGGGGCGTCGCCATCGACATCGCTAAAGCCGCCAAAACCGCCTATCACACGCGCCTCGACGCCCGACACCAGCGACAGCATACGGGTCGTGCAATCGCCAACCGCTTTGACGGCGATGTGGAGCTTTCCGTCTCGGCCGACGGAGGTGACCGTGAATGGATGAAACTCGCCGCATCCTCGATACAGCGGGCCGTCACTGAAAGCGATGAGTACGAATTGGCCGGCGCTGATATCAGGCGGCTCACCGAGGGGCTGAAGTACGACATCGATGGTCCGCACCGCGAGCTCGCGGCGCTCGATGACCAGATAGGGCCGCGCGGCCAGTCCGAGGTCGCCTCGCAGCAGGCGCCAGCCAAGCAGGCCCGCCGCGACAGCGAGGATCGGCAGCACCGGCTCGTCGATGCCGAGCAGGACGAGGTGCACCAATCCCACCACGACGCCGAAGCCGAGCGCCGCGTGCAGCCAGCGCCACAGGCCGTATCCGATGCGGCGATCGAAGGTGATGGCAAGCCCCGCCATCAGGAGACCAAGGCCGATCCAGCCCGACCAGACCGGCCAGCCTTCGGTTGTCGGCGACAACGTCTGCCAGGCGAGACGCGGTGACGCTTTGAGGTTGGCGGCGGCGAGCGCGAGCGGATGGACCAGCAGCAGCACATAGGCGGCGACGCCGGTGAGGTGATGCCAGCGATACATGCGTTCGAGCCCGCCGAGCGCGGCCGCGAG
>NZ_BADD01000337.1 GCF_000333455.1 Rhodopseudomonas sp. B29 | reverse complement strand
CATCTGCAGTGGACCCTGGTCTGCAACAACGTCATCATTCATCCCGGCTGTCACATCGGCCAGGACGGCTTTGGTTTCGTGTTCGGCGCCGGCCGACACACGAAGGTGCCGCAGATCGGCCGCGTCATCATCCAGAACGACGTCGAACTCGGCGCCGGCACCACCGTCGATCGCGGCTCGCTACGCGACACGGTGATCGGCGAGGGGACAAAGATCGACAATCAGGTTCAGGTCGGCCACAACGTAACAATTGGTCGACATTGCGTTGTCGCCGCGCATTGTAGCCTTGCCGGCAGCCTGACGCTGGGCGACAACGTCGCGCTGGGCGCCAAGGTCGGCATCAACAATCACGTCCTGGTGGGCGACGGCGCTCAAGTCGCCGCGATGGCCGGGGTCAAGGACGACATTCCCGCCGGCGAGCGTTGGGGCGGCATCATCGCCAAGCCCACCAAAGCCTGGTTCCGAGAGGTGCTGGCGCTGCGCCGCCTGGCCGGGACCGAGGTGAAGCCTGCAGGAAGCAAGGACGAGGGTTCGGATTGATGGAGTCGCCGATTTTGCACGAGGTGGTGGATATCAACGCCATCCTCAACATCCTGCCGCACCGCTTTCCTTTCCTGCTGATCGATCGGGTTCTCAACATCCGCGAGAACCACGACGGCATCGGCATCAAGAACGTCACGCACAACGAGCCGGTGTTTCAGGGCCACTTCCCGGGGCGGCCGGTGTTTCCCGGTGTGCTGATGGTCGAAGGCATGGCGCAGACCGCCGGCGTCATCGGCATTCTGTCGATGGGGCTGAGCGAGCGGCCGAAGGCCGTGTACTTCCTCACCGTCGACAAGTGCAAGTTTCGCAAGCCGGTGCTGCCCGGCGACACCATCGAGTATCACATGAAGAGCATCGGCCGCCGCAAGGCGATGTGGTGGTTTCACGGCGACGCCAAGGTCAACGGCGTGACCGTTGCCGAAGCCGATGTCGGCGCGATGCTGGCCGACTGATGGCCAGCAACATCGACTCCAGCGCCCGGATCGCCGACGGCGCCGTCATCGGCGACGACGTCACAATCGGACCGTTCTGCATCGTCGGCCCCAACGCGGTGATCGGCGCCGGCTGCAACCTCATCGCCCATGTGCACATCGCCGGTCACACCACGATCGGCGAACGCTGCACGATCTATCCTTACGCCTCGCTGGGCGGCCCGCCGCAATCGACCGGCTACAAGGGCGAGCCGACCAGGCTCGAAGTCGGCAGCGCCTGTACCATCCGCGAGAACGTGACTTTCAACCTCGGCACCGTGTCCGGCGGCGGCCTGACCAAGGTCGGTGACCGCGGGTTCTTCATGGCCGCGAGCCACGTCGGCCACGATTGCGTGGTCGGCAATGACGTCATCTTCGCCAATGCGGCGACGCTGGGCGGTCATTGCGAAGTCGGTGACTACACCTTCATCGGCGGCCTCACGGCACTCCAGCAGTTCACCCGCGTCGGGCCGCAGGCGATGATCGGCGGCATGAGCGGCGTGCGCCAGGCGATCATCCCGTACGGACTCGCGCACGGGGTCTATGCCGATCTCGCCGGCCTCAACGTCGTCGGCATGCGCCGCCGCGGCTTCACCAAGGCGCGTCTCGGCGCCATCCGGCTGTTCTACAAGGAACTGTTTTTCGGCACCGGCCGTTTCGATGACCGGCTCGAACAGGCCCGCGGACGCTGTGGCGACGATCCGGCGATCGCCGAGATCGTCGGTTTCATCGACGAGGGCCGCCGCCGCGGCAAGCGCTATCGCGCGCTATGCATGCCAAAGGGCGGGGCGTCCACCGAGGACGACGAATAGTCGAACGGACGGTCATGGCCGAGCAAACGCCGCAGATCAGCCGGAACGTCGGAGTGGTCGCAGGCGGCGGCGTTCTGCCGTTCGCGGTCGCCGACTCGCTGATCGCACGCGGCGTGACGCCGATCCTATTTCCACTGAAGGGGAGCTGCGACGCAGCCGCCGTGCTCCGCTTCAAGCATCACTGGATCACACCGGGTAGCCTCGGCCGGTTGCAGCGGTTAGCTCGCGCCGAGGCCTGCGGCGATCTGATCTTCATCGGCTCGCTGGTCCGTCCGGCGCTGTCGGAGATGTGGCTCGACTGGGGCGCGATCAAAGCGCTGCCGACGGTGATCTCGGCGTTTCGCGGCGGTGATAATCATCTGCTCAAAGCGGTCGGCCGTTACTTCGAGACGGGCGGATTTCGTATTCTCGGCCTGAAAGAAGTTGCGCCTGATCTGTTGATGCCACTCGGTAACCTGGCGCACGCGCAGCCCGATGAGGCGACCCGCGCCGACATCGCCAAGGGCCGCGCGGTGCTGGCCGCGCTCAGTCCGTTCGACATCGGGCAGGGCTGCGTCGTTATCGACGGCCATGTCGTCGCGGTCGAAGACACAGGCGGCACTGATGAATTACTTCAGCGCATCGTCGCGCTCCGTGAGCGCGGCCGCATCCGCGCGCGGCCGGGTCGCGGCGTCCTGGTGAAAGCGCCGAAGGCCGGCCAGGACCTGCGTTTCGATCTGCCGGCGATGGGGCCCCGCACGATCGAGGGATTGGCGAAGGCACAGCTCGCGGGCATGGCGGTCGTGGCAGGCTACACCGTGGTTGCCGAGCCGCAGGCGATCGTCGAGGCCGCGGATCGTGCGGGCTTGTTCGTCGTCGGTGAACCGTGATGAGTGAGCCTGCCGCGGTGCCGAAGGTCTATCTGATCGCGACCGAGGAATCCGGCGACCGTCTCGGCAGCGCGTTGATGCGCGAACTGAAGGACCGTCTCGGCGAAAAGGCTCAGTTCGAAGGCATCGGCGGCCACGCGATGGCGGAGCAGGGGCTTGCCTCGCTGTTCCCGATCGAAGAGCTGTCGATCATGGGATTCGCCGCCGTGGTGCAGCGGCTGCCGTCATTGCTGCGGCTGATCCGCCGCGCTGCCGACGCTGTGCTCGCCGCTTCGCCCGATATCCTGGTGATCATCGATAGTCCCGACTTCACGCACCGCGTCGCCAAGCGCGTGCGGGCGAGGGCGCCGTCGATCCCGATCGTCGACTACGTGTCGCCGACGGTGTGGGCATGGCGGCCCGGCCGGGCGCGGGCGATGAACGCCTATGTCGACCACGTGCTGGCGCTGCTGCCGTTCGAGCCCGCGGCCTATCGCCGGCTCGGCGGCCCGCCCTGCAGCTATGTGGGCCATCCGCTGACTCAGCAGATCGATACGCTGCGTCCGAACGCCGACGAGCAGCGCCGCCGCGATGGCGAGCCGCCGGTGCTCTTGGTTCTGCCCGGCAGCCGACGCAGCGAGGTTCGTCACCACGCCGCGGCCTTCGGCGCGACGCTGGCGCAGCTACGTGAGCAGGGCGTCGACTTCACGCCGGTGCTGCCGACCACGCCGCGGCTCGAAGCATTGGTCCGCGAAGCCACCGCTGATTGGACAGTGCAGCCGCAGATCGTGGTCGGCGAAGACGCCAAGCGTGCGGCTTTCCGAACCGCGCGGGCGGCGCTGGCCAAATCCGGCACGGTGACGCTCGAACTGGCGATCGCCGGTGTACCAATGGTGACGGCCTATCGTGCCGGCTCGGTGGAGGTCTGGATCGCGCGGCGCGTAGTGAAGCTGAGCACCGTCATCCTCGCCAATCTGGTGATCGGCGACAACGTCGTGCCGGAATATCTGCAAGAGGATTGCGTGCCGGAGAGGTTGGTGCCGGCACTCCGCGAGGTGCTCGGCGACACGCCGGCGCGCCGCCGTCAGCTCGAGGCTTTTGCGAAGATCGACGGTATCCTGTCGACCGGCCAGGAGACGCCCAGTGGTCGCGCGGCGGCGATCGTGCTGGATGTGATGGCCAAGGGCCGTTCGGTTCACTGATACAGAGCGCTTCTTGGATCGATCGAAGCGAAGTGATCTTCACAAGTGCAGAGTCGTCATCCCGAGGTGCGCGCGTAGCGCGCCTCGAAGGATGCGGCCAAGGTGCCTGTGGCTCATCCTTCGACGCCCTCCGCGCCGCGCTTAACGCGTGGCCCGGCGGGCACCTCAGGATGACGGCGGAAGTCGGAGCGAAACCGCGATCTATCGAGAGAAGAACTGCTCCAACAAGGCGTACCGCAAAACAAAAAGGACCGGCGCGAGGCCGGTCCTTCCATAGTCGTTAGCGTCGTGGCGAGGCTCAGCCGCGCTTGTCCATGTCGACGTAGTCGCGGGTGGTGGCGCCGGTGAAGAGCTGGCGCGGACGGCCGATCTTCTGCTGCGGATCCTCGATCATCTCGCTCCACTGGCTGATCCAGCCGACGGTGCGGGCGACCGCGAACAGCACGGTGAACATGTCGGTCGGGAAGCCCATCGCCTTCAGCGTGATGCCCGAATAGAAGTCGACGTTCGGGTAGAGCTTGCGGTCGATGAAGTACTGATCGCTGAGCGCGATGCGCTCCAGCTCCATCGCGACCTTGAGCAGCGGGTCGCCGCCATGGCCGGTTTCCGCCAGCACTTCGTGGCAGACCTGCTGCATGATCTTGGCGCGCGGATCGTAGTTCTTGTAGACGCGGTGGCCGAAGCCCATCAGCCGCACCGACGAGTTCTTGTCCTTCACCTTAGCGATGAAGTCCGGGATGTTCGAGACGTCGCCGATTTCCTTCAGCATCGTCAGCGCCGCCTCGTTGGCGCCGCCATGCGCCGGACCCCACAGGCAGGCGATGCCGGCGGCGATACAGGCGAACGGGTTGGCGCCGGACGAGCCGGCGATACGCACCGTCGAAGTCGAGGCGTTCTGCTCGTGGTCGGCATGCAGCGTGAAGATCTTGTCGAGCGCGTTCGCCAGCACCGGGTTGACGACGTACTCTTCGCACGGCGTGGCGAAGCACATCCGCATGAAGTTGGCGGCGTAGCCCAGCGAATTCTTCGGATAGATGAAGGGCTGACCGACCGAGTACTTGTAGGCCATGGCGGCCAGCGTCGGCACCTTGGCGATCATCCGGATCGAAGCGACCATCCGCTGGGTCGGATCGTTGATGTCGGTGGAGTCGTGGTAGAACGCGGCCAGAGCGCCGACCGAGGCGACCATCACGGCCATCGGATGCGCGTCGCGGCGGAAGCCATTGAAGAACCGCGACATCTGATCGTGCACCATGTTGTGGCGCGTGACGCGGTAGTCGAAGTCTTCCTTCTGCGCCTTGGTCGGCAGCTCGCCGTACAGCAGCAGGTAGCAGGTCTCGAGGAAGTCGCCCTTCTCGGCGAGCTGTTCGATCGGATAGCCGCGGTATTGGAGAACGCCGGCGTCGCCGTCGATGTAGGTGATCTTGGATTGGCAGCTCGCCGTCGAGGTGAAGCCGGGATCGTAAGTGAACATCCCGGTCTGGGCGTAGAGCTTGCCGATATCAACGACGTCGGGGCCGACGGTCCCGGTCAGGATCGGGAGGTCGAAATTCTTGTTTCCAACCGTCAGCGTCGCTGTTTTGTTGTTGGTGGTTGCGTCCATCGTGTGGTCCCCGATGTTCGTTGTCGAAGCCAGGCGCGAGCACCCGAAAGATGCGAGCGCGACTGGTTGGCCTAAAAAGCACGCCGAATGCGTATCGTATCGGCGTGTGCACTGCAAGGCAGCCGCCGGGAGGCTGGTCTGCCCCCCGGGCGATTACGCGGCCTGGTCGGCCAGCCGCGACAGGCACTCGTCGCGGCCCAGCACCGCCAGCACGTCGAAGATGCCCGGCGACGTCGTCCGTCCGGTGAGCGCCACACGCAGCGGCTGCGCCACGGCGCCGAGCTTGAGCCCGGCCTGATCGGCAAAGCCGCGCATGGCTGCTTCGGTGGTCGCCGCGGACCAATCCTCGACGCGCTCCAGCGCCGCGCGGAGCTGGCCGATCAGAAGCCGAGTTTCCGGCGTCAGGACGGCCTCGGCCTTGGGGTCGAGTGCCAGCGGCCGATCGGCGAAGATGAAGCCCGCATTGTCGAGAAGCTCGATCAGCGTCTTGGCCCGCTCCTTCAGTCCCGGCATCGCCCGCAGCAACTGGGCGCGGACCTGGTCGTTGAATTTGGCCGCAATCGCCGGCCCCTGCGGGATGTAGGCGAGCAGCGCCTCGAGCTGCGTCACGAGAGATTGATCGTCGCTCTGACGGATGTAGTGACCGTTGAGGCTCTCGAGCTTGGCGAAATCGAACCGCGCCGCCGAGCGGCCGATCGAGCCGAGGTCGAAGGCATCGATCATTTCCTGCGTGGTAAATATTTCCTGATCGCCATGGCTCCAGCCGAGCCGCACTAGGTAGTTGCGCAGCGCCGCCGGCAGATAGCCCATCGCGCGGTAAGCATCGACACCTAGCGCGCCGTGGCGCTTCGACAGCTTCGAACCGTCCGGGCCGTGGATCAGCGGGATGTGCGCCATCACCGGCAGTTCCCACTCCAGCGCATCGTAGATCTGCTTCTGACGCGCCGCGTTGATCAGATGATCGTCGCCGCGGATGACGTGGGTGACGCCCATATCGTGGTCATCGACCACCACGGCCAGCATGTAGGTCGGCGTGCCGTCGCTGCGCAGCAGCACGAGGTCGTCGAGATTCTCGTTCTGCCAGGCAACGCGGCC
>NZ_BADD01000338.1 GCF_000333455.1 Rhodopseudomonas sp. B29 | reverse complement strand
CCCTGGGCAAGCTCGGTCGTGTAGCGGACGAACTGCTCGGGCAGCGACTTGTCGAGCCCCAGCTTGTGGCGGATCTGCTCGATCGCCTCTTTGCTGGCGGCGGGCCCCGCGAAGTAAGCGGCCGGATCGCCGGGCAGGGCGCGCGTCAGCAGGAATGTCACGATCACCACCCCGATCAGACTCGGGATCGCGAACATCAGCCGTTTGGCGATCAGGGTGAGCATGCGGTCATACCCTTAGTGATTAGCGCGAAGGGGAACGGAGCTGATACGCTTCGCGGCCTGCTCCCCTCCCCCTTGCGGGGAGGGGTCGGGGGCCGCGAGCACAGTGCGCGCATCGCCTCCACCCCGACTCTCTCCCGCAAGCGGGAGAGGGAGAGGAGGGGCGTCGTGCCCACGCTCAGCTCTTCACCATCGACCGGTAGTCGAGCCGGCGGTGGAACCAGTACTGGAAGCCGCTGACGTTCTTCTGCATCGCGACGTTGAGATAGGGCTGGTACAGCGGGATGCGTGGGATGTCCTTGAAGGCCAGGTCGACGAAGCCCTTGACGTCGCTGTCGTAGGCCGCGGTGTCGTGGGTCGCGGCGGCGGTGCGAGCGCCGTCGATCAGCTTGTCCATCTCCGGCGAATTGTACGCCATGGTGTTGAACACCGAATTGCCCGAGTGGTAGCACCAATAGAAGAAGTATTCGGGGTAATCGAGCCATCCCGAGAAGATGTTGACGTAGAGCGGCATCACCTTCTTGTTCAGCTCGGTGCGCCAGTTGGCACCCGGGATCTTGTTGATGGTGCACTTGATGCCGATCTGCGCCAGGCTCTCCTGGATCAGGATGCACATCGGCTCGTTGACGCCGGCGGAGCCGAGATCGAACGACAGCGTGGTCTCGAAGCCGTCTGCATGGCCGGCCTCGGCCATCAGCGCCTTGGCCTTGGCGATGTCGGTGTTGTACTTGGTCGGCTGCGGCCACTTCACCTCGGTGGCCTTGTCGGCGGCGGCGCCGAACATTGGATTGGCGAGGCCGAACATCACCGCATCGACGATCTTCTGATACGGCACCGCATAGGCGACCGCCTCACGAACCTTCGGATTGTCGAACGGCGGCCTGCTGACGTTCATGCCGAGATACTGGATGCCGTTTGAGATCGGCAGCGAGATCACCTTGACCTTGCCGTCGCGAGTCATCTCGGCGAAGTCCTGGTTC
>NZ_BADD01000339.1 GCF_000333455.1 Rhodopseudomonas sp. B29 | reverse complement strand
CGGCCCTTGATGTCGCCGAGTTGCATGATCGGATCGGCGATGGCGCGCGCCGCCGTGAATCTCGGATTGAGGCTGTCGGTCGGATCCTGAAATACCATCTGGATCGCCTTGCGCTGCGGTAGCCGCGCGAAGGCGTGAGGCAGAATGGCGCCGATTTCCTCGCCGTCGAAATTGATGCGGCCGGAGGTCTGGTCGAGCAGCCGCATAACCATCATCGACGTGGTCGACTTGCCGCAGCCGGACTCACCGACGAGGCCGAGGCTTTCGCCATGGCCGATGCTGAAGCTGATGCCGTCGACGGCGCGAAACACGTCCGGCTCGATGGCGGGTGTCCGCGCGAATAGTCGTCCCAGCGCCGCCGTCGCGCCCTGGCGCGGATATTCCTTCACCAGCTTGTCGACGACGAGCAGGGGAGGGGTGGGCTTTGTAGTATCCCCGATCACCAGGTCGTCCCCCCCGGGCTTGACCTGGGGGGCCATCTGCTTCGAAGGAGCTTCTTGCACAGGGGGATGGATCGCCGGGTCAAGCCCGGCGATGACGGCGGAATTTTTGGCTTGCGCCGCGCCTTGCTCATCTTCCGGCAACAAATCCCGCAAGCTCACACCCAGCCGCGGCGTCGCGCGCATCAGCTTCTTGGTGTAGGGATGCTGAGGGTTGGCGAAGATCTCGGCGGCCGCCGCGGTCTCGATGACGCGGCCTTTCTCCATCACGACGACGCGGTCGCAATAGGCAGCGGCGAGTCCAAGATCGTGGGTGATCAGGATCGTCGACAGGCCGCGGCTGCGGGTGAGTTCGACGATCAGATCCATCACGGCTTTCTGCGTCGTGACGTCGAGGCCAGTGGTCGGCTCGTCGGCGATCAGGAGCTGCGGATTGCACGCCAGAGCCAGGGCGATCACCACGCGCTGGCACATGCCGCCGGAGAGCTGGAACGGATAGGCGTGATAGCGCTCGCGCGGCCGGGCGATCTTCACCGCCTCGAGCGCCGCGATCGCTTTTTCGCCGCGGTCGGTGGATGTCGATTGCACGTGCTGGCGCAGCACGTCCTCGATCTGGTCGCCGACCTTGCGGATCGGGTTGAGCGCGGCGCGTGGGTTCTGGAAGATCATCGAGATCTCGCGGCCGCGCAGGTCGCGCATCGTTGTTTCGCTCGCTTCCTTGACGTCGATGCCGCCGAACATCACCGAGCCCTCGGCGATGCGCCCGGCGCGATCGAGGATGCGCATCACCGCATAGGACGTCACCGACTTGCCGGAGCCGCTTTCGCCGACGATCGCCAGCGTCTCGCCTTTGCCGACGCTGATATCGACATGCTGCACCGCCTTGACGATACCACGGCGCGTGGCGAATTCGACGGTGAGATCGCGAACCTCAAGCAGGGGTTGAGCGGTCATCGGGGTCTCCGCATCTGCCGGTCGTCACCGCCGGGCCTGACCCGCCTGCGGGGCCGAAGCCCCTTCGGCGCGGCGAAGGCCCGGCGGTCCACCGCTCTGGAAAGAATGTTTTGCGAAGTGGGATGGATGGCCGGGTCAAGCCCGGCCATGACGAAAGCAAACGTTGTGGCGCTGTGCATCCTCACGTCCTCCGCTGCGGGTCGAAGATGTCGCGCAGGCCGTCGCCGAGAAGATTGAAACAGAACACGGCGATCATCAGGGCGACGCCGGGGAACAGCGCGATCCACCATTCGCCCGACACCATGAAGCTGGCGCCCTCGGCGACCATGATGCCCCATTCGGCCGTGGGCGGGCGGACGCCGAGGCCGATGAACGACAGGCCGGCGGCGTTGAGGATAGCGTAGCCCATCGTCAGCGACATCTGCACGATCATGATCGGCATGATGTTGGGCAGGATGTGCACCAGCAGGATCCGCATTTCGCTGTTGCCGGACAGCCGCGCCGCCATCACGAAGCCGGCCTCGCGGCGGACATTGGCTTCGGCGCGGGCGACGCGGGCATAGAGCGGGAAGTTGACGATGGCGGTGGCGATGATGATGTTCTGCACGGTGTTGCCGAGCGCCGCGACGATGCCCATCGCCAGCACGAACAGCGGAAACGCCATGATGGTGTCGGCGATGCGGCCGACGATGCGGTCGGTCCAGCCGCCGAAGTAACCGGCCGCGATTCCGGCGAGCCCGCCCATCAGGAACACCAGCACCACCGACGCGACCGCAATGAAGGCATCGAGTCTGGTGGCGACGACGACGCGGCTGAAAATGTCGCGGCCGAGCTGATCGGTGCCGAACCAATGCGCCGCCGAAGGGGCCTTCAGCGCCTGTGCGGTGTCGCTGCCGAGCGGATCATAAGGCACGATGTACGGACCGATCAGTGCCGCCAGCACGATCAGCACCAGCAGCGCGAAGGCGAAGGCGGTGACGCGGTTTTCGCCGAGTACGTAGCGGGTGTGCGACAGCGTCTCCATCAGCGGAGAACGCCGCGCGGGTGTAGAAGGAGTGTCGCCGATCGAAGGCGCAACGCTGCTCATTGCTCTAACCCTCCAGCCGCACGCGCGGATCGATAATGCCGTACAGAATGTCGATGACCAGATTGAGCAGCACGTACATCACCGCCATGGTGAGCACGAAGCCCTGCACCGGAGCGAAGTCCGAGGAGATCAGCGCCTCGACCGCGTAAGAGCCGATGCCTGGCCAGGCGAACACCTTCTCGACCAGCACGTTGGCGCCGAGCAGGAACGAGAACACCATGCTGAGCGTGGTGATCACCGGTAGCATCGCGTTGCGGAAGGCGTAGGTCATCGTCACCTTGGTAGGCGACAGGCCGCTGGCGCGGGCGGTGCGGACGAAATCCGAGGCGAGGATCGACAGCATCGAGGCGCGGGTCATGCGGGCGATCGGCGCCAGCGAAAAGATCGCCAGCGTCGCGGCCGGAAGGATCAGCTGGCTCAGAGCCGAGCGGAAGGTCTCGAAGTCGCGCGCGATCAGGCTGTCGATCAGATAGAAGCCGGTGACGGTCGGCGGCGCCGAGTA
>NZ_BADD01000340.1 GCF_000333455.1 Rhodopseudomonas sp. B29 | reverse complement strand
TGGCCCAGGGATTTCCGACTGCGCCATAATGCGCGTTGTGGCCGGTTGGGCCGTAGGCGAATTCGGACATCTGCAAACTGCCGAGCCGAATTGTGCCAGCATCCTTGAGCCGCTGTAGCGCCGTCGAGGTCGTGGTCGCCACGAAATCGCGGCGGATTTTCGAGCCGCAGGTCACGACGTGACCCGCGTCGTAGTACATGTCCTTGTGGGCCAGCGGCACGCCGTGCAATGCGCCCTTGCGGTCGCCGCGCGCCAGCGCCGCATCGGCGGAATCCGCGGCCTTCAGCGCCGCATCGGCCTCGATCGACATGAAAGCGTTGAGCTTGGGATCGAGCTTCGCGATGCGATCGAGCAGCGCCTGGGTAACTTCGCGCGACGAGATCGTCCTGTCCGCGATCGCCTGCGCGACCTGCGTCAGCGTCAAAAGAGTCGGATCGCTCACTTGGTGGCTCCCGACAACTGCACCGCAACGTAGGTCGCCGGCTCCAGATCGAACGGCAACCTCCCCGAAATCGGCGCGAAGCCGTCGAAGCCAGGGCCGATCGAATTGGCGATGCGCGCAGCCTCTTCGTCGTTCACCGGCGCGCCGGCGATCTCCGCCATCGCCTTGATGGTTGCAGGGTCGGGCTTTCTCATTGAACGGGTTCTCCTTCAGGCGCGGCGCTATGGCCCGAGCCTGGTATCACCATCAAGCAGGCGGCCTGATGGCCGCTCTTGCTGACAGGAGACAATAGCGGCTTGATCTTGGAACACACAGCCTCGGCAAACGGGCAGCGGGTATGAAACCGGCAGCCGTCGGGCGGATCGATCGGGTTGGGCGGATCGCCGGAGATCGGCGGCACTTCGGTGCGCTTGTCCGGATCAGACGACGGCATCGCAGCGAGCAACGCCCGCGTATAGGGATGCGCGGGCTGATCCCAGACGTCATCGACCGGACCGAGCTCGACGACCTCGCCGAGATACATCACCAGCACGCGGTCGGAGATGTAGCGCACCACGTTGAGATCGTGGCTGATGAACAGATAGGTCAGGCCGAACTCGCGCTTGAGATCGACCAGCAGATTGAGCACCTGAGCCTCGACCGATTTGTCGAGCGCCGACACCGCTTCGTCGAGGATCACCAGCCGCGGCGACAGCGCCAGCGCGCGGGCGATGTTGACGCGCTGGCGCTGGCCACCGGAGACTTCGTGCGGGTAGCGGTTGGCAAAGGTCTCGGGCCGCAGCCCGACCTTGCCGAGCAGCTCGCGCGCAAGCGCCCTCGCCTCACTGTCCGCCATGCCGTGGACCTTGGGGCCGAACGCGATCGACTCCTCGATCGTCAGCCGCGGGTTCAGCGACGCGTAGCTGTCCTGAAACACCATCTGCATGCCGCGGCGCAACTCGCGCAGACTGAGTTCGCGGCCAACGGCGCGGCCGTCATAGATGATGTCGCCGCCGTTGCGCGGCATCAGATGCATCAGCAGTCGCGCGGTGGTGGACTTGCCGCAGCCGGATTCGCCGACGATACCGACGGTCTCGCCTTTGGCCACGGAAAAATTCACGTCATCGACCGCGCGCACGATCTTGCTCGGCGCGAACAGACCGCCGCGCACCGGGAAGTGCTTGGTCAATCCGGACACTTGCAGCAGCGGCTGCGCGGCACCGCCGATATCCTCGATCGGCTCGAGCGCGTGCGGGAGTTCGGCAATCTCCGTCATGACCTAACTCCGGATGTCCATGGCGCTGCGCATGCCGTCACTGAGCAGGTTGAAGCAGATCGACACCGCGAAGATCATCGCGCCGGGCAACGCCGCCACCCAGGGATTGACGTAGATCGCTGTGCGCAGCGTGTTCAGCATCAGGCCCCATTCCGGCTCCGGCGGCTTGGTGCCGAGGCCGAGGAACGACAGGCCGGCGGCGAGGATCATCGATACCGAGATCAGCCCGGTGGCATAGACGAAGATCGGGCCGAGCACGTTTGCGAGCATGTGCACGCGCATGATGGTCAGCGGCCCGGCGCCGGAGGCGCGCGCCGCCTCGACAAAATCCATGTTGCGCACGCCCGTGGTGACCCTCTCGGCGAACGCGGTGATCTGCGGCATGAACACGATGGTGAGCGACACGATCGAGTTGTGATGCCGCCCCGAGCGCGCCGGAGATCGCGATCGCCAGCAGCACCGACGGAAAGGCGTAGAACACGTCGATGGTGCGCATGATCGCGGTGTTGACCTTGCCGCCGACATAGCCGGCGACGAGACCGAGCGAGGTACCGAGCGTGAAGGCGAGCACCACCGGCAGAATGCCGATCAGCAGCGACAGCCGGCCGCCATAGATCAGGCGTGACAGCATATCGCGGCCGAGTTCGTCGCTGCCGAGCGGGTAGTGCGGCGTTCCGATCGGCTTGAGGCGGCGGATCATCGAGCCCTGATAGGGATCGGCGAGATGCAGATAGGGCGCCAGCAGCGCGGCCAGGAAGATCGCGATCAGGATCAGCGCGCAGGCGACGCTGACCTTGTCGCGCAGCAGGCGGCGGCCGACCGTCGCCCAATAGCCGCGGCTGGAGCCGGCGGGCGCGATCTGCAGCGCGCTGTCGTCGAGTGTGGTCATCGCCATCCGCTCACGCCCGCTTGATGCGCGGATCGATCGCCGCCTGGGCGATGTCCACGAGCAGATTGAGGAACACGAAGAACAGCGCCAGCACCAGGATCGTGCCCTGCAGCAGCGGCAGGTCGCGCTGGAAGATTGCGGAGTTGAGCAGCAGGCCCGAGCCAGGCCACGAGAACACCGTCTCGATCAGGATCGAGCCGCCGAGCATGTAGCCGAGCTGCAGGCCCATCACCGCCAGCGCGGTCGGCGCGGCGTTCTTCAGCACGTGACGGAACACCTGGCCTTCGCCAAGTCCCTTGGCGCGGAGCGCGTCGACGAAATCCTGCGACAGGATATCGCCGGTCAGCGCCCGCACCGTGCGGGTGACGATGCCCATCGGGATCACAGAGGTAGTGATCGCCGGCAACACCAGAAACCGCAGATGCGCCCAGTCCCACGCCCATTGGCCGGAGCCGCCCGGCCCGGCGCCGACCGCGGGCAGCCAGTTGAGCTGGACCGAGAAAATGATCACCAGCACCATGCCGAGCCAATAATGCGGCACCGAGACGCCGGCGATGGCGACCCCGGTCGAAACCTTGTCGACCCAGGTGTCGCGGAAGTAACCGGCCAAGAGGCCGAACAGCAAGCCGAACGAGAAGCCGATGATCGCCGCGGCGATGGCAAGCATCACGGTGTTGCCGACCGCGCGCATGACTTCGGTGAGCACCGGACGGCCGGTGGCGATCGAGGTGCCGAGATCGCCGTGCAGGGCCTTGAGCAGCCACAGGCCGAACTGCACCGGCAGCGGCCGGTCGAAGCCGTAGGCGGCGCGCAGCTGCGCGGCGAGTTCCTGCGAGGCGTCGGCCGGCAGCACAGCGACCAGCGGATCACCGGGCGTGATGTGCACCAGCATGAAGCACACCAGCGCGACGCTGAGCACGATCGGAATCACATAGACGAGGCGGCGGGCGATGTAGGAGAGCACGGCGTTCCTTCAGAAGCGCAACGACAGCGGAGTGAGATAGGCCAGCGTCGTCGGCCTCTCTTTTGTCGTCATGCCCGGGCTTGACCCGGGCATCCACGATCACGAGCACAGTGCCGGTTGCCGTGGATGGCCGGGTCAAGCCCGGCCATGACGTGGAAAGGGCGGTACGCGGCCGCGAGCAACGCGGCCGCGGCTAGTTACAACCCAACGATTACTTCTCCATCGTCACCGGCGAGAAGTCGACGAACCAGCTCTTCGGTTGCACGAAGCCCTTGATCTTCGGGCTGAGCGCGCGGGGGCCGACATCGTGGGCGACGTAGAGGAAGGCCGCGTCGTCGATCGAGGCGGCGTTGAGTTCGGCCAGTGCTTCGTCACGCTCCTTGTCGTCGAAGCTGGTACGCGCCTTCTTCACCAGTTCGTCGAACTTCGGGTTGTTGATGTAACCCCAATTGTTCGACACCGGCGGCGCCATCGACGATTGCAGGAAGCGCACCAGCGCGAAGAACGGATCCATCGCCGCGTAGGTGACGTTGATGGCGTCGGATCCGTTGGCGCTCGGATCCTTGACGCCGCGGCGCCAGTTGGTGAACAGCGTGTTCCATTCGATGACGTCGAGCTTGACGTCGAAGTAACACTCGGCCAGCGCCTGCTGCAGATATTCGTTCATCGGCAGCGGCAGCATCTGGCCGGAGCCCGACGCCGAGGTCTGCACCTTGACGGTGAGCTTCTTGTCCGGGCCGTAACCGGCTTCCTTCATCAGCTTCTGCGCCGCCGGCAGATCGTACTTGATCTGGAATTGCGGCTTGCCGCGCCAAGGATGGCCGGGCTCGAAGGTGCCCGTGGCCGGCACCATCAGGCCGGCGAGCAGACCGTCGCGCAGGCCTTCGCGATCGATGCAGAGGTTGGCGGCACGGCGGACGCGGATGTCGTTCCACGGCGAGCCCTCGACGCGCGAGAACTGCCACGGCCAGACATGCGGCTGCTCGTTCTTCTCGATCTTGAAGCCGCGCGCCTCGATCTCCTTCACGGCGTCGGGCGCCGGCGCTTCGATCCAGTCGACCTGACCGGACAGCAGAGCGGCGGTCCGGGCGTTGGCTTCGGGCATCGGCAGCAGCACCATGCGGTCGACATGCGGCACGCGCGCCTTGTCCCAATAGGCTTCGTTCTTCACCAGTTCGAGCCGCTCGCGCGGCGTGAACTTCGCCATCTTCCACGGGCCGGTGCCCGACGCATCCTTGGCGAAAGCAGCCCACGCAGCCGTCGACTTCGCTTTGGCGTCCGCGCCCTCGGCCTTGTCGTACAGCGCCTGCCATTTGGCCGGGCTGGCCATGAACAGATTGGTGAGGTTGATCGGCAGGAAGCTGTCCGGCTCCTTGGTGGTCAGCTCGACCGTCAGATTGTCGATCTTCTTGCGGAGACGAGAGTCGGCATGCGCGAAGCGGTGACGCCGACCTGGCTCGGATCGTACTGCACTGCCTCCTTATTGAGCACCTTGTCGACATTCCAGACCACGGCGTCGGCGTTGAAAGTCCGAACCATCGTGGAATTTCACACCCGGACGCAGCTTGAAGGTCCATTTTGTCTTGTCGGCAGGATCGACTTTCCACTCCGTCGCGAGGCCCGGGATCACCACGCTGGCCTTGGTGGCGGACGACAGATCCCACATCGTCAGCCCGTCATACATCGTCAGGCCGGTGAAGCGATTGCCTTCAAACCCCTGATCCGGCTGGCCCAGCGTGCGCGGAATATCGGCAGCGGTCATGCCGATGCGCAGCACGGATTCGGCGGAAGCCGGCAGCGCGATGCTGCTGAGCAGAGCGGCCAAAACCAGTGCGACACGGCGGCCGGCAAAACGACGATCACGCATAGAAGACGTCCCCTACAGAAACAAAGTCTCGGCCACATCGCGCGATGCGGGCCACTGCCCAGGCAATGCAATGCATGTGCCAGCGAAGGCGGCAGAGTGCGCTTTACGTATACATCTCCCGCTCCGGCGCGGTGCCTTCGGGCAATTCCGTGTGATTTGGCATCCGCATTGCAAGAAGCCGCGCATCGAAGATGCGGCGCCCAACATGCGGCGCATCGATGCGGCGACGAATGACCGGTGCCGCATCGCTATTCAGGAGATCGGGAAGATCATGAGGCGAGTCAAAACCGCGTTGATGCTGGCCGCGATGATGGCCGCAAGCGCTTTCGGGACGGCGCAGGCGGAGTCCGTGGTGCGTTACGGCATCTCGATGGCGGACATTCCGTTGACCACCGGCCAGCCCGACCGCGGCGCCGGCGCGTAT
>NZ_BADD01000341.1 GCF_000333455.1 Rhodopseudomonas sp. B29 | reverse complement strand
TCGCGCCGGGGCCGGCGGTCCCAAGCAATACCAGACACTCGCCGGCCGGCCGGTGATTGCTCGGTCGCTGGAGCCGTTCTGCACGCATGCGGCCGTGATTGCGGTGCAGCCGGTCACAAATCCGGACGACACGGCACTTTTCGTGGAAGCGGTCGGGGACCTCAAATTCCGCCCACCGGTCGCTGGCGGTGCGACGCGGCAGGGCTCCGTCCGCGCCGGGCTCGAAGCGCTGGCCGAGCTGAAGCCCGACATCGTGCTGATCCACGACGCGGCGCGCTGCTTCGTCACGCCGGCGCTGATTTCGCGCGCCATCGCCGCCACTGCCAAGACCGGGGCCGCTCTACCGGTCGCGCCGGTGACCGACACGATCAAGCAGGTCGATGCCGACGGTGCCGTGATCGCGACGCCGGACCGCGCGGGCTTGCGTATCGCGCAGACGCCCCAAGCATTCCGATTCGATGTCATCCTCGACGCGCACCGCCGCGCGGCGGCGGAAGGCCGCGATGATTTCACCGACGACGCCGCCATTGCCGAGTGGGCGGGATTGACGGTCTCAACCTTTGAAGGCGATGCTGCCAACATGAAACTGACGACGCCGGAAGATTTCGTTCGTGAGGAGAGTCGCCTGATGGCGATGCTCGGCGATATCCGCACCGGCACCGGCTACGACGTCCATGCTTTCGGCGAAGGCGACCACGTCTGGCTGTGCGGCCTGAAGGTGCCCCACAATCGCGGCTTCCTGGCGCATTCCGACGGCGACGTCGGCCTGCACGCGCTGGTCGATGCGATCCTCGGCGCGCTGGCGGACGGCGACATCGGCTCGCACTTCCCGCCGACCGATCCGCAATGGAAGGGCGCGGCGTCCGACAAGTTTCTGAAGTACGCGGTCGATCGCGTCACCGCGCGCGGCGGCCGGATCGCCAATCTCGAAGTGACGATGATCTGCGAGCGGCCGAAGATCGGCCCGCTGCGCGATCCGATGCGTCAGCGTATCGCCGAGATCACCGGCGTGCCGGTGTCGCGCGTTGCCGTCAAAGCGACGACCAGCGAGAAGCTCGGCTTCACCGGCCGTGAGGAGGGTATCGCCGCCACGGCTTCAGCGACCATCCGGCTGCCGTTCGGCGCCGACGGCCTCGGCGGCTGATATGAGCGG
>NZ_BADD01000342.1 GCF_000333455.1 Rhodopseudomonas sp. B29 | reverse complement strand
GCGGGACGTAGTTTTGCGCGGCTGCGACTCACATTCGATGATCCCACCATGATCGCCGACGATTTTGGCGACGAGCGCAAGGCCCAGCCCCGAGCCTGTCGGCTTGGTGGTGACGAACGGGTCGAACAGATTCGGCATCAGGTCCTCGGGCACGCCGGGGCCGTTGTCCTTGACGCAGAACTCCAGCGGCAGCGACACGCGAGTTTTCTTGCCGGGTACCGACAGCCGCACACCGGGCCGGAACGCGGTGGTGAGCTGGATCTCCGCATCGCTGCCGAGATCGACCACGGCCTCGGCCGCGTTCTTCACCAGGTTGAGAAACACCTGGATGAGCTGATCCTGATTAGCCAGCACCGGCGGCAGCGACGGGTCGTAGTCTTCGATGAACTTGATGTTGCGGGCGAAGCCGGACTGCGCCAGCCGCTTCACGTGATCGAGTACCGAGTGGATGTTGACCGGGCCACGCGCCACGGGACGGTCGTCGCCGAACACTTCCATGCGGTCGACCAGCGTGACGATGCGATCGGCCTCGTCGCAGATCAGCCGCGTCAGCATGCGGTCTTCGGACGACGCCTGCTGCTCGAGTAGTTGCGCCGCGCCGCGAATGCCGGACAACGGGTTCTTGATCTCGTGCGCCAGCATCGCGGCTAGCGCGATCACCGAGCGCGCGGCGCTGCGATGGGTGAGCTGGCGATCCATCTTGTCGGCGATGGTGCGTTCCTGCAGCATCACCACGATGTGGCCGGGCCGCTCGTTGAGCGGCGCGACGTGCAGATCGACTTGACGGTCGGCGCCGATCCGCGGCGTTCCGAGATCGACCTTGTATTCGTTCACCGGCGAATTGCCGCTGCGGACCTGCTCGATCAGCGCCAGCAGCGGGCTGCCGAACGGCACCAATTCAGTCAGCGACTGCCGGCGAAGGAGTTGCGTGGAGATCTCGAAAAACGATTCCGCCGCCATGTTGGCGTCGACGATCTTGCCGTCGGGACCGACTAACAGGACGGGATTGGGCAGCGCGTTGAGGATGGCGTCGCTGTCGCCCGGCGGCACTTTGCGCGGTTCGGCGATCGCACTCATGCGGCGGCCCTCCAGGCAAAATCATCGAAAGCCTCGCCGAGCGCATGATGCACCCGGGCCGGATTCTCGTCGGTCAGGATCGAAGCTCGCCAACCCTGCAGCACCGCGGCGGGCGTGCCGCTCTGCGCGGCAGCGACGTGCAACGACCAACCGAGGTGTTTGCGGGCGTGACGCAGACCGACATGCGCGCCGTACAGCGTCAGCACCTCGTCGTAGAGCGTGCGCAAGTAATCGAGCTGCTCGGTCAGCGTCGGCGCAAGCTCGGCGGCACCTCCTTCTAGCCGCCGTGCGACCTGGCCCGGCAACCAAGGCTGGCCCTGCGCGCCGCGACCGATCATCACCGCGTCGGCCCCCGACGCCTCAAGGGCTGCGACCGCTGTCTCGGCGCAAGTGATATCGCCGTTGACGACCAGCGGGATCGAAATCGCGTCGCGAACCGCGCGAACCGCGCTCCAGTCCGCCTCGCCCTTGTAGAACTGATTGCGGGTGCGGCCATGCACGGTCACGAGCTGCACGCCTGCGTCCTGCGCACGCCGCGCCAATTCCGGCGCGTTGCGTGAACGGTCATCCCAACCGAGCCGCATCTTCAGCGTCACCGGCACACGGACCGCGCCGATCGTTGCTTCGATCAGCGTCAGCGCGTGATCGAGATCGCGCATCAGCGCCGAGCCGGACTGTCCGCCGGTGACGTGCCGCGCCGGGCAGCCCATGTTGATGTCGATAATGTCGGCACCGCCGGCCTCCGCGATCCGAGCGCCCTCCGCCATCCAGCGCGCTTCGCAGCCGGCAAGCTGAACGACATGCGGCCCCTGCCCGACCTTGTCGCAGCGACGCACGCTCATGCGCCGGCCATTGACCAAGTCCTCGCTAGCGGTCATTTCAGAGACCACCAGCCCGGCTCCCAGCCGCGCCACCAAGCGACGAAACGGTGCGTCGGTAATCCCGGTCATCGGAGCCAGGAAAACCCGGTTGGCGATGTCAATTTGGCCAATTTTCAAAGTCGGCGAACCTGCTAGTTTCGAGCCGGTCAAGGCTGCTCATTCTCTAGCCACTCAAGTGTAGAGTCGGCTTGGCTCAATTGTTGAGCATTGTATAGGGTTGCCTACAGTTTAGCCAGTTCTGGCAGACATGCAAGTGCGTGCAGCAAGATCGGCGAAA
>NZ_BADD01000343.1 GCF_000333455.1 Rhodopseudomonas sp. B29 | reverse complement strand
AAAAGCTCTAGTCGAGGCCGGCGGCTTTGCGCAGTGCGGCATTGATCCTGTCCTGCCATCCCGGACCATCGGCCTGGAAGTGTTCCAGCACGGCCTGATCAATCCGCAGCGACACCATTTCGCGCACGCCTGGCAGTGCCTGACGCTGTGGCGGTGCTTCGACCGGCTTGGTCGTGGCCTTCTTGAATGCGGCTTCGGCCTCGGTACGCGCGTCGTTCAACGTGCGCGGGCGACGTGGCGGTTGGGACATTACGAACCTTTCACAGGATGCTGACGAAACGAGAGACAACGAATTGCCGACACGGCGGCTGCCGGGGCCGATGCCGCGTTGCCGCCAAAATCTCGCAACCGCACAAACTTGAAACTGCGCCGCTGGTGGGCCGAGCTCGGCGCTAAGCGATTGTAGTCGAGTCGGAAATCGTCCGTGGCGATTAGTTGTGGATGCCGTCGCCACGACTGCGGCGGCGTAACCGCTGTTTGCAATGCCATATCGAATTTCTCAAAAGAAACGCATTTGTGTTGCGACATCGTCAGAGTTCCGAGTGTATATTTCGCGCAACGGCGAGAGAATTCGTCGCTGGAAGCTTGATCGACAAAAGCTGAACGAGATGGATGAAGAGGAGGTCACGATGCCGGCGCTTGCTGAGATTGTCTCGACCAAAACCCCTCGTCCGGCCCCCCGTGGCAGCGAACTGCCCGCCTGCCCGGTTTGTGCCGACTCGATGATCGCGGCTGAAGCGTCTGCGTTCCTGACCGAGCATGTCGTAAGCTATCTGTGGACCTGCGATACGTGCGGGTACGGCTTCGTCACCAAGCATTCGATGAAGCGGATGACCTGTAACTGAGCAGGCCGAAGACCGCTTTGTAGTCAAATCTTTCAATCAGCGGCAGCACGCGTCATCGCGCGGCGATGTCGCCTTGCGCCCAGCCGGCTCGCGTCTGCTGCCGAAACTCTTCGAAACACCCTGATGCGATCGCAGCACGCGTGTCGCGCATCAGGTGCTGGTAGTACGCGATGTTGATCTCCGACAGCAGCATCGCGCCGAGTGTCTCGCCGGACTTCACCAGATGATGCAGATAGGCGCGTGAGCAGTTGCGGGTCGACGGCCAATCGCTCGACTCGTCGAGCGGACGCGGATCGTCGGCGTGGCGGGCGTTGCGCAGGTTCACTGGTCCGTATTTGGTGAACGCGACGCCGTGACGGCCGTTCCGGGTCGGCATCACGCAGTCGAACATGTCGATGCCGCGCGCGACGGCCTCGAGGATGTCCTCCGGGGTGCCGACGCCCATCAGATAGCGGGGCCGGTCTTGCGGCAGGATCGGTGCCGCCTCCTCGATCATCGCCAGCATCACCTCCTGCGGCTCGCCGACCGCGAGGCCGCCGATCGCATAGCCGTGAAAGCCGAGCTCGATCAGCCCATGCGCCGAGGCGTGACGCAGCTCAGGCACGTCGCCGCCCTGGACGATACCGAACAGCATGTGGCCCTCGGGCGCGCGCTCGAAGGCGCGCTTGCAACGTTCGGCCCAGCGCAGCGACAGTTGCATCGCGCGGTCGATGTCGGCGCGCTCCGCCGGCAGCCGCACGCATTCATCGAGCTGCATGGCAATGTCGCTGCCGAGCAGCAGCTGCACCTCGACGGCGCGCTCGGGCGACAGCTCGATCGCGGCACCGTCGATATGCGAGCGGAAGGTCACGGCCTGCTCGGTGACTTTGCGCAACTGCGCCAGCGACATCACCTGGAAGCCGCCGCTGTCGGTCAGCATTGGGCCATTCCAGGTGGTGAAGCGCTGCAGGCCGCCGAGCGCGGCGATGCGTTCGGCGCCTGGGCGCAGCATCAAATGATAGGTGTTGCCGAGCACGATATCGGCGCCGGCGTCGCGCACCTCGCGCCAATGCAGCCCCTTCATCGCGCCCGCGGTGCCGACCGGCATGAAGGCCGGCGTGCGCACGACGCCGTGCGGCGTCGTCAGCCGGCCGGTGCGGGCGGCACCGTCGCTGCCGAGCAATTCGAAATGATTGGGCACGGTCATTGGCGCGCGTCGTTCCGGAACAGCAGGCTGGCGTCGCCATAGGAGTAGAAGCGATAGCCGCCCGCAATGGCGTGGCGATACGCCGCCTGCATCGTCTCGAGGCCGCTGAACGCCGAGACCAGCATGAACAGTGTCGAGCGCGGCAGATGGAAATTGGTCATCAGCACGTCGACCGCGCGAAAGCGATAGCCCGGCGTGATGAAGATCGAGGTCTCGTCGGCGAATGGGGCGATGGTGCCGTCCTCGCGCGCAGCGCTTTCCAGCAGCCGCAGCGAGGTGGTGCCGACGGCGACGACGCGGCCGCCTTTGGCGCGGGCCGCGTTCAGCGCGTCGGCCGTCTGGCGGCTGATCGTGCCCCACTCGGCGTGCATCTTGTGTTCGGCCGTATCGTCCGCCTTCACCGGCAGGAACGTCCCTGCCCCGACATGCAGCGTGATCCGGTGCAGCCCGACGCTGCGCGCGGCCAGCGCGGCCTTGAGCGCCGGCGTGAAGTGCAGCCCGGCTGTGGGAGCCGCTACGGCACCCTCATGGGCGGCGAACATAGTCTGGTAGTCGTCGGCGTCCTGCGCGTCCGGAGCGCGCTTGGAGGCGATGTAGGGCGGCAGCGGCGTGGCGCCGAGCTCGGCGATCGCCTGGTCCAGCGTCGGACCGTGGAACGTGAACGCCAGCGTGACCTCGCCGGCCTCGCCCTTGGCCTCGACGGTGGCGTCGAGATGGCCGAGCAGACAAACGCGGCCATCATGGCCGAAGCGGACCACATCGCCTTCACTGAGCTTCTTGGCCGGCCGCACCAGTGCCTGCCAGCGCGAGCCGTCGAGCCGCTTGATCAAGGTGGCGTCGATCTTCGGCTCGGTCTCCCGGCCGATGCGGCGGCCGGAGAGCTGGGCGGCAATGACGCGGGTGTCGTTGACCACGAGCTGATCGCCGGGCGCCAGCAGGTCCGGCAGGTCACGCACGACGCGGTCCTCGACCGGAGCACCCGGACGCACCACCAACATCCGCGCGGAATCCCGCGGCGACACCGGGCGTAGCGCGATGTTATTCGCCGGCAGATCGAAGTCGAACAGATCGGTGCGCATGTTCCCAAATAAGTCATTGCCGGGCTCGACCCGGCAATCCATCCTCTCAGAAAGATGGATGCCCGGGTCAAGCCCGGGCATGACACCTTCTAGGTGGCAGCGTCAGCCTGACGAACCGACACCAGCAGCTCAAGCCGCCGCGTCGGCGGCCATGCTGGCCTTGACGATCTTGTCGGGGTTCTGCACCGGCTCGCCACGCTTGATCTTGTCGACGTTCTCCATGCCTTCGATCACCTTGCCCCAGACGGTGTACTGCTTGTCCAGGAAGCGGGCGTCGTCGAAGCAGATGAAGAACTGGCTGTCGCCGGAATCCGGGTTGGCGGCGCGCGCCATCGAGGCGGTGCCGCGGACGTGCGGCTCGGCGTTGAACTCGGCCTTGAGCTTCTTGCCCGAGCCGCCGGTGCCGGTGCCCTGCGGACAGCCGGTCTGGGCCATGAAGCCCTCGATGACGCGATGGAACACGATGCCGTCGTAGAAGCCTTCGCGCACCAGCTCCTTGATGCGGGCAACGTGGTTCGGCGCCAGATCGGGACGCATCTCGATCTTCACGGTGCCCTGGGTGGTGTCGAGGATCAGGATGTTGTCGTTGTCAGCCATGCTCTCTTCTCGTCTGGTTTGTTGGGATTGGATCTGCGGTCGTCGAACCGCAGCGTGAACGGACGTCCGGCGACGGCTCTGCCCATGCCTTCCGTGAAGTTCAGCGGCGTGCACCGCTGCAATGTTTCCATCACCGCGACCCGATAGGCCAGGCTGTCGGATCCCGGTGCGCTTTCGTAAGTGATCCGCGGCCTGCCGAGGATTGCCCCGTCACGGTTGAAGCTCACCAGCACCGTGATCTGCATCCCCGGATCGCCGCGAGCCAGTCGTGGCGGCCGCCAGCACTGCTTCAGCGCTGCGAACAGCTCCTTCAGATTGGTGACCTGTGTCGTCTGGCCGACCGCCGCGTCCGGCGCGGCGGCCGAGGCCGCGATCAGCGCGACGACGATCATTCGTCGGCGCGGCGTCATGGCGATCGTTACTTGATGTCCGAGGCGACTTGCACCTTCAGCATCTTGTCGGGATCGGCAACCGGCTCGCCGCGCTTGAGCTTGTCGACCACGTCCATGCCGGACACGACCTTGCCCACGACGGTGTACTTGCCGTTCAGGAACGAGCCGTCGGCGTACATGATGAAGAACTGCGAGTTGGCCGAGTTCGGATCGTTGGACCGTGCCATGCCGACGACGCCCCGGGTGAACGGCACGTTGGAGAATTCGGCGGTGAGGTTCGGATATTTCGAGCCGCCGGTGCCGTTGAAGTTCTTGCCGTCGCCGGTCTGCGCCATGAAGCCGTCGATGACGCGGTGAAACGGCACGTTGTTGTAGTAGCCGTCGCGGGCGAGCTGCTTGATGCGCTCGGCGTGCTTGGGCGCAATGTCCGGGCGCAGCGCGATGACGATGCGGCCCTTGTTGGTGTCGATGACGATGGCGTTCTGCTTGTCGAGATTGGCCGGCAGCGCCTGCCCGAAAGCAGGCAGCGCGAACACCAGCGCGGCGAAAAGGCCGAGGAGACGGATCATGGAAACTCCGGTTCGAAAAAGCCGGGACTAACCGGCGGCGAATTTCGTCTTGAGGCTGGACGCGACCTCGGCCGGCACGAACGCCGAAACGTCGCCGCCCATGGCAGCGATCTGCCGCACCAGTGTGGCGGTGATCGGGCGTACACGGGCCGAAGCCGGCACGAACACGGTATGCACTTCCGGCGCCATGGTCTCGTTCATGCCGGCGATCTGCATTTCGTAATCGAGATCAGTGCCGTCTCGCAGCCCGCGGATCATGATGGTGGCACCGATCTGCTGCGCCGCCGTGACCGTCAAGTTGTCGTAAGTCATGCAATCGAAACCGCAGCCGGCCGCCTGCGCGACCGGCGCAAACACCGAACGCACCATCGCCAGCCGTTCTTCGGTCGAATACAGCGGCTTCTTGCTCGGCTGAATGCCGATCGCCACCACCAGCCTGTCGCACAGCGCGACCGCATGGCGAACGACATCGAGGTGACCGTTGGTGACCGGGTCGAACGAGCCGGGATACAGCGCAATACGGGACATCCGCCCCGTCTAGCGCGCCGACGTTTTGCCCGCAAGTCGCGGAAGTTCCGCCGGATCCGCCACGGCGACGGGATTTATTTCGCAGCGCGGATCGAACCGGATCGGCACCTCGCGCGTAGTACTCGCGACAGGGCGAGACGACTGAAATTATTGCGGTTTTCGCCGCCATTGTTTCGTCGTCCTGGTCTGACGAAACACTCGTCGCGAACGACGAAACGCTTTTTCGGGAGTGACGAAGACATCCGGAAACCGCGGCTGTCTACACCGGCAGCAACAGGACGCGACAAAACAACCGGGCCGCAAAAGGCCGAAAATGACAGGGGACCGTCATGATCAAGGCTCTTTCCGCCATCACCGTCGCAGCTTTTGTGGCTGCCGCCCTCACCATTCTGCCGGGCTTTGCACCGCGCGTCGAAGCCAGCGTTCCGGCTCCGCTCGCCAAGGCCGACCGCCTCGACATCCGCCCGCTCGGCACCGCATGCTCCGAGCAGGCCTGGCCGAATTTCGAGGCTTCCTGCCTGCGCAACGCCAAGTCGCGCACCGCCCCGGTGAGCGAAGCCCGCCTGATCACGGCTCGCTGATCCGGAACCACGAAACCCGATCGCCGCCTCGACGTTATTAATTCGAACCCCCGGCGCTTTCCTCCAAGAGCGCTCACTCGAAGACCCCCGAGATGCCCCCTCGGGGGTCTTTCGATTCCGACGTCTGGATTCTCATCGTCATTGCGAGCGCAGCGAAGCCATCCAGCTCCGCACACAGGGCTGGATTGCTTCGCCTTCGGCTCGCAATGACGTAGATAGTTGAGTTGCTAAGTAACAAGGACAACGCAGAGCAGCTATCGCCGCCCTACCCGCCGTTGCCGCCCTCGCCCTCTTCGGTCTCCGAAATGTGCTCGACCGACACCACCTTCTCATCGTCGGCGGTGTCGAACACGATCACGCCCTGGGTCGAGCGGCCGGCGACGCGGATGCCTTCGACCGGGCAGCGGATCAACTGGCCGGCGTCGGTCACCAGCATGATCTGGTCACTATCCTCGACCGGGAATGACGCCACCAGCTTGCCGTTGCGGCTGTTCACCGACATCGCGCCGATGCCTTTGCCGCCGCGGCCGGTGGTGCGGTACTCGTAGGATGAGGTCCGCTTGCCGTAGCCGTTTTCCGAGATCGTCAGCACGAACTGCTCGGCTGCCGACATTTCCACGTAGCGCTGTTCACCGAGCTCGATGGAGCTGGCCGACACATCCTCGGCCTCGGCGCTGACGGCTTCGTCCTCGACCGCCGCCCGATCCTCCGCCCCGCCCCGTCGCACCGCGTTGGCACGTCGCAGATAGGCGGCGCGTTCGTCCGAGGTGGCATCGAGATGGCGCAGGATAGACAGCGAGATCACCTTGTCGCCGGAGGCGAGCGCGATGCCGCGCACGCCCATCGAGGTACGGCCGCTGAACACGCGGACGTCCGGCACCGGGAAGCGGATGCACTGGCCACCGGCAGCGGTCAGCAGCACGTCGTCGCGCTCGGTGCAGATCTGGACGTCGACGATCGCTTCGCCGTCGTCGAGCTTCATCGCGATGATGCCGGAGCGGCGGACATCGACGAAGTCGGACAGCTTGTTGCGGCGGACGTTGCCGCCGGTGGTGGCGAACATCACGTCGAGATTGGCCCAGGACTCCTCGTCCTCGGGCAGCGGCATGATCGTGGTGATCCGCTCGCCCTGCTCCAGCGGCAGGATGTTGATCAACGCCTTGCCGCGGCCGTTGGGCGGCGCGATCGGCAGCCGCCAGACCTTCTCCTTGTAGACCTGACCGCGCGACGAGAAGAACAGCACCGGCGTGTGCGTCGAGGCGACGAACAGCCGGGAGACGAAATCCTCCTCGCGCGTCGCCATGCCGGAGCGGCCCTTGCCGCCGCGGCGCTGCGCTCGATAGGTCGACAGCGGCACGCGCTTGACGTAGCCGGCGTGCGACACGGTCACCACCATGTCCTCACGCTGGATGAGGTCTTCGTCTTCGACCTCGCCTTCCTGCTCGATAATCTGCGTCTTGCGCGGCGTAGCAAACTCCGCTTTCACAGCGCCCAGTTCGTCCTTGACGATGGTCTGCACGCGCGCGCGCGAACGCAGGATTTCGAGATAGTCGGCGATCTCGAGCGCAAGCTTGTCGAGTTCGTCGGAGATTTCCTCACGGCCCAGCGCGGTGAGGCGCTGCAGGCGCAGGTCGAGGATGGCCTTGGCCTGTTCGAACGACAGCCTTGCGGTGCCGTCCGGATTGAGCTTGTGGCGCGGATCGTCGATCAGCGTGATCATCGTCGCGACGTCGGCTGCCGGCCAGTCGCGCGACATCAGCGTTTCGCGCGCCGTGTTCGGATCGGGCGAATTGCGGATCACCCTGATGATTTCGTCGATATTCGCCACCGCGATGGCGAGGCCGACCAGGATGTGGGCGCGGTCCCGTGCCTTGTTGAGCAGAAACTTGGTGCGGCGGGTAACGACCTGCTCGCGGAACGCGACGAAGACCTTCAGCAGGTCTTTCAGATTCATCAGCTGCGGCCGGCCGCCGTCGAGCGCCACCATGTTGGCACCGAAATTGGTCTGCAGCGGCGTGAATTTGTAGAGCTGGTTCAGCACCACGTCCGGCACCGCATCGCGGCGTAGTTCGATCACGACGCGAAAGCCGTCGCGATCGGATTCGTCGCGCAGATCGGAGATGCCCTCGATCTTCTTCTCGCGCACCAGCTCGGCGATGCGCTCGACCATGGTGGCCTTGTTCACCTGGTACGGGATCTCCGAGACGATGATCGCCTCGCGATCCTTGCGCACGGTCTCGATCTCGACCTTGCCGCGCATCACGATCGACCCGCGGCCGGTCTGATACGCGCTGCGGATGCCGGCACGGCCGAGGATGATGCCGCCGGTCGGAAAGTCCGGCCCCGGAATAATGGCGTTGAGATCCTCGATCGACAGCGCCGGATCGTCGATCAGCGCGATACAGGCATCGATGACTTCGCCGAGATTGTGCGGCGGGATGTTGGTGGCCATGCCGACCGCGATGCCGCCGGCGCCGTTGACGAGCAGGTTCGGAAACTTCGCCGGCAGAACCTGCGGCTCCCGCTCGGAGCCGTCGTAGTTGGGCTGGAAGTCGACCGTATCCTTGTCGATGTCGTCGAGCAGGGACTGCGCGATCTTTGTCAAGCGGGATTCGGTGTAGCGCATCGCCGCCGGCATATCGCCATCGACGGAACCGAAATTGCCCTGGCCGTCGATCAGCGGCACGCGCATCGAGAAGTCCTGCGCCATGCGGACCAGCGCGTCGTAAACCGACTGGTCGCCATGCGGGTGATACTTACCGATGACGTCGCCGACGGTGCGGGCCGACTTGCGATACGGCTTGTTCCACTCGAAGCCGTTCTCGTACATGCCGTAGAGAATGCGCCGGTGCACCGGCTTCAAACCGTCACGCGCGTCGGGCAACGCCCGCGCCACGATCACGCTCATCGCGTAATCGAGGTAGCTGCGCTTCATCTCGTCGAGAATGGATACGGGGCGGATGTCGGAGGGCGCCTGCGGCTCCCCCGGCTTCTCGTCGTCTTTGTCGGACAAGTGTGAAATCCGGTCAGATTCTGGTGCGAATCATATAGCGCATCGAGACCTGCCGAACCACCCTTGCGGGCCGCTTTTCGCAGGTTTTTCCGCTCGAAATTCCAAGCACTTAAGACTAGTTTCCGAAGACCGCTTCAGTCCTGCCGCGGCACTGCGCTAAAGCGCGTGACGACAGCGTCGCGCTTGTTGTCTTCGACCCGCACCGTCATGGCGTAGTGGCCATCCTGCAGCTCCTTGGACAGCACCTCTGTGTTTCGGTGAAGCCAGCTCACGCCGGCGCCATCGCCGGCATCGATGGTCAGCTCCAGCACCGCGCGCTTGGCCGCAAGCCGCGCTTCGATCGCCAGCAGCAGATCGTCCAGCCCCTCGCCGCTCACGGCCGACACCAGGAAGCACGGATGCTCGGAGGTCCGCCGCGCCACGATGTTAGTCAGCTCTTCGCGTTGCTCGGGCGAGAAGCGATCGATCTTGTTCCAGACCTCGATGACGCGGTCGCCCGCTTCGGCATCGACGCCGAGCTGGCGCAACACCGCATCGACGTCGCGCTGCTGCGCTTCCGCATCGTCGTGGCTGATGTCGCGGACGTGCAAGATCAGATCGGCTTCCAGCACCTCCTCCAGCGTCGCACGGAAGGCAGCGACGAGTTGGGTCGGCAGGTTGGAAATGAAGCCGACGGTGTCGGACAGCATCGCCTTGCCGCCATGCGGCAACTGGATCGCACGCAGCGTCGGATCGAGCGTCGCGAACAGCATGTCGGCGGCCGTCACTTCGGCCCGGGTCATGCGGTTGAACAGCGTCGATTTACCGGCATTAGTGTAGCCGACCAGCGCGACGACGCGATACGGCACACGCTTGCGGCCGGCGCGGTGCAGCCGTCGCGTCGCCTGAACCTTCTTCAGCTCGTTCTCGAGCCGTGTGATGCGATCGCCGATTAGCCGGCGGTCGGCCTCGATCTGGGTCTCGCCGGGGCCACCCATGAAACCGAAGCCGCCGCGCTGGCGCTCCAGGTGGGTCCAGGAGCGAACGAGCCGCGAGCGCTGATAGTTGAGATGCGCCAGCTCGACCTGCAGCGAGCCTTCCTTGGTCTTGGCGCGGCGGCCGAAGATTTCCAGGATGAGGCCGGTGCGATCGAGCACCTTGGTGTTCCAGGCTTTCTCGAGATTGCGCTGCTGGATGGGCGACAGCGCGCAATCCATCACGACGAGATCCGCGCCGTGGCCGGCGATGACACCCGCGATATCCTCGACCTTGCCCTTCCCGAGATAGGTCGCCGGCCGGATCTGGCTGATCGGCGTCAACACCGCTTCCGCGACGTCGAGATCGATCGCGCGCGCAAGGCCCGCCGCTTCGTCGAGACGAGCCTCGTTGTCACGCACCATCCGGCTGTCGTCCGCCTCGGCATCGCCGCGGCGGACGCGCAGATACGGTCCGACCACGATGACGCGGCCGGTCTGCCCTTCCGCCGGCTTTGGCCGGTCGGCGTCTCCGCCGAAGCTACGGGGTTCCAATCAGAACCGTCTCAAGCTGCAGTGTCCTCACCGCCTTCGAACAACTGGATCGGCGCACCCGGCATGATCGTCGAAATCGCATGCTTGTAGACGAGCTGCGAGTGGCCATCGCGCCGAAGCAAAAGACAGAAATTATCGAACCAAGTGACAATGCCTTGCAATTTGACGCCGTTCACCAGGAATATGGTGAGAGGTGTCTTGGTCTTGCGTACGTGATTGAGGAAAGTGTCCTGAAGGTTTTGTGCGCGGTCTGCCGCCATTTTTTTGTCCCGCTGGTTTGGGTCTTTTCTTGCCGGGTGCGCCTCTTTGTGAGGCTTCACACCGGTTGCCGGCTTCCTGAGTTCCCCCTCTGAAAACCGACAAACTCCGATTAGAGGCTACGCATGCTGTTTAAGCAAGCAGCTAAACACCGAAGCTGTGCCGGGATTGCAACAGCGCCTTAAGAAAGCACTGCAAAATCGTGGAAGGACTCGCGCAAACGCTTGGCGACGGCGCCTGGCTTACCGTTTCCGATCGAATGACCATCGATCGCCACCACCGGCATCACGATCATACTTGCTGCAGTGACGAAGGCTTCGGCGGCGTCGGCCGCCTCGGCCGGCGTGAACGGCCGTTCTTCGAAGCGAATCTGCAGCTTCTCGAATGCGTCGATGAGCACGCTGCGGGTGATGCCGGCCAGAATGCCGGACTGAGCCGAGCGGGTCACCACCCGGCCATCCTTTGTGACGATCCATGCATTGCTGGACGAGCCTTCGGTGACATAGCCATGCGGATCGACGTACCAGGCCTCATAGGCCCCGGCATCACGCGCCGCCTGCTTGGCCAGCACGTTGGGCAGCAGCGCAGTCGATTTGATGTCGACGCGCGGCCAGCGGTTCTCCGGCAGCGTGATCACCTTGATGCCGCGCGCCGCATTGTCCTTGCCCTTCGCCGGATCGAGGCTGCGCGCCGTCACCACCACGGCGGGCCGTACTGGCTTGGTCGGAAAGCCATGGTCGCGACGGGCAACGCCGCGCGTCACCTGCAGATAGACGATACCGTGCTGCACCCGGTTGCGCCGCACAACCTCGTGCAGCACGACGCTCAGCGACGCGAGCGGCATCGGCATCGCAATGCGGAGTTCATGCAGCGAGCGCTCCAAGCGGGCCATATGGCGCGGCTGGTCGACCAGCTTGCCGTAGCGCACTTCGCAGACTTCATAGACGCCGTCGGCGAACTGATAGCCGCGATCCTCGATGTTCACGCTGGCGTCGCGCATGTCGCGATAGCGGCCGTTGACATAGGCGATGCGAGACATCGAGTACTTCCGGTGATGCGATGACGACGAGAAATCAGCCTACGCCGAGCGCCTTGAGCTTGCGATGCAGCGCCGAGCGCTCCATGCCGACGAATTCGGCGGTGCGCGAGATGTTGCCGGAGAAGCGGCTGATCTGCGCGATCAGATAGTCGCGCTCGAACGCTTCGCGGGCTTCGCGCAGCGGCAGACCCATGATGTGCTCGCCATTGGCACCGGTCGGCATCGTCGGCACCATCGAGCCCACGTCTTGCGGCAGCATGTCGGCGGTGATCACCGCGTCCGGACCGCCGCCGGCCAGGATCATCAAGCGTTCGACGTTGTTGCGGAGCTGGCGAACGTTGCCGGGCCAGACATGCGATTGCAGCACCGCCATCGCATCCTGACCGATCTGCCGCTTCGGCAGACCGGTGGCCAGCGAGATCTGCTCCATGAAGTACTCGATCAGCTCGGGAATGTCCTCGCGCCGCTCCGACAGCGGCGGCACTCGGATCGGTACCACCGACAGCCGGTGATACAGGTCTTCGCGGAAGCGTCCGCCGGCGATTTCTTCCTCGAGATTGCGCGCGGTCGACGAGATGATACGAACGTCGACGCTGACCTTGGCGGTGCCGCCCGAGCGCTGGAAGGTCTGCTCGACCAGAACGCGCATGATCTTGTTTTGAGTCTCGCGCGGCATGTCGGCGATTTCGTCGATGAACAGCGAGCCGCCATGCGCCTCTTCGAGCGCACCGGCTTTGCGCGACTGCTCGCCGTTGGAAGCCTCGACGCCGAACAGCTCGATCTCCATACGCTCCGGCGTGATCGCTGCGGCGTTGATCACCACGAACGGACCGTCGGCGCGGGGCGATGCGTTGTGCAGCGTGCGCGCGGCCAGCTCCTTGCCGGAGCCCGACGGGCCCACGATCAGGATGCGGCTGTTGGCCTTGGAGGCGCGGTCGATGGTCTGGCGGAGCTGGTTCATGCAGGCCGAGCGGCCCATCAGCGTCGAGGCCGACGGCGCCTGCTGTTTCAGCTCGCGCACCTCGCGCTTCAGCCGCAGATTCTCCAGCGCGCGGTTCGCCACCAGGATCAGGCGGTCGGACTTGAAAGGCTTTTCGATGAAGTCATAGGCGCCACGCTTGATGGCGGCGACCGCGGTTTCGATGTTGCCGTGGCCCGAGATCATCACGACAGGCACTTCGGCATGGTCTTTCTTGATCTGCTCGAGCAGCTGCAGACCGTCGAGCTTGGAGCCCTGCAGCCAGATGTCGAGGAAGATCATGTGCGGCCGACGGCTGGCAATCTCGGCCATCGCCGAATCGCTGTCGCGCGCAGTGCGGGTCGAAAAACCTTCGTCTTCGAGAATGCCGGCGACGAGATCGCGGATATCCGCTTCGTCGTCGACGATAAGAATGTCGTTCGCCATTGAGTCGCCCTTGGTTCAGCCGCCCGAGGCGGCCGCTATCCTTGGTTCGTTGTCGGCCTGTGGGTTAGGTTCAGCGTTGCCCGGCGGAGTCACGGGCTGGCCGGAATTCGCAAATCGCAAGCGTAGCCAAGCACCACGCTGGCCCGGCCGGATCGCGGATGCGTCGTTGAGTTCGATGCCGCCGCCATGATCGACCAGCACGCGGCCGACGATCGCCAGTCCGAGGCCGGTGCCTTTCTCGCGGGTCGTGACATACGGCTCGAGCAAGCGCGAGCGGCTTTCCTTGGGCAATCCGACGCCATTATCGATGACATCGATGATGACGTCGTCGCCGTCGCGGTCAGCCACGACTTCGATCTTGCCCTTGCCGAGTTCTTCCGGCGGCACCGCTTCGATCGCCTCGGCGGCGTTCTTGATGATGTTGGTCAGGGCCTGCGAGATCAGCCGGCGGTCGAACCGCGCGCGCAGCGGATCCTGCTTGATACCGGCCTCGATATCGACCTCCGGATGACCGACGCGCATCAGGAACACCACCTGCCGCACGGTGTCGGCGACGTCCTCACCCTCGATCACCGGCTTGGGCATCCGTGCGAAGCGCGAGAACTCGTCGACCATGCGGCGGATGTCGTCGACCTGGCGGACGATCGTGTCGGTGCACTGCTCGAAGATGCCCTTGTCTTCGACGATCACCTTGCCGAATTTGCGTTTGATGCGCTCGGCCGAGAGCTGGATCGGGGTCAGCGGATTTTTGATCTCGTGCGCGATGCGGCGCGCCACGTCGCCCCAGGCCGAGGTCCGCTGCGCGGTGACGAGTTCGGTGATGTCGTCGAGCGTGATGATGTAGCTGTCGCGGGCGTGGGCGGTCTGCTCTGCCGTGACGCGGACCGAGAGATTCCGTTCGCGGCCGTCGCGGGTGATGGTGATCTGCCCCTGCACCAGCCGCTGCGATCCCTCGCGCGCCGTACGCATCATTTCGTCGAGTTCGGGGATCACATCCGACAGCGGATGGCCGAGGGTCTCGGATTCCGAATGACCGATCAGCTTCTCGGCCGAGCGGTTGAGGATGCCGATCGACAGCGCGCCATCGACGCCGATGATGCCCGCCGAGGCCGAGGACAATACCGCCTCGATGAACCGTCGCCGGCTGTCGATCAGTTCGCTGGCGCTGACCAGTTCGTCGCGCTGGGTGCGCAGCTCCTGGGTCATCTTGTTGAAGGTCTCGCCGAGCTGCGACAGATCGCCCTCGGTCTTCATCACAGGCACCTGGACATGCAGGTCGCCGGTCGAGACCAGGTTGGCGGCACTCATCAGCCGCCGGATCGGCGCCACCAGCCAGTTCGCGAAGTTCAAGCCGATCAGCACCGACGACATCAGCACCGTCAGCGCGATCACGGTGAACATCAGCGCAAACGCGACCTGGATGCCGAGCCGGCGCGATTCGAGCTCGGCATATTCGGCGACGCTGGCCTGGGTCTGGCGCAACTGCGCGACGACGCGCGGGTCGAGCAGCCGCGCGACATAGAGGAACGTGTCCTCGAAGCCCTTCAGCCGGATCACCGCGGCGACGTAGTTGGCCTCGATGAACACCGCGATCTGCGGCTCTTTCTCATCGACATTCTTGAGGAATTCCGGCGCCGGCACGTCGAAGTCGCGCTGAATGCCTGTCTGTGCCGATTCCAGGATGTGGCGATCTTTGTCGATGATCATCGCGCCCGGCAGATTGCGCGACGCCGCGCTGGAGTTCAGGTACTCGCGGAAGGATTTGCGATCCTGATCGAACAATGGGCGGGCATGGCTGATGTCGTTGGCCATGCCGATGATGTCGCCACGGATCAGCTGGGCATGCTCGTGCAGATAGGCATTGGCGACGATCAGCGAGTTCTGAATCACCGCCCGGGTCGGCCCTGAGAAAAGACGATCGAGGCCGCGGTCGAGCGTGACGTTGGCGACGATCGAAACCAGCACCGCAGGGAGCACCGCGATCACCGAGAACAGGCTGACGATCTGAACGTGCAGCCGCGCCGCCGCTCGCCCCCGCCGACGCGCCTGCACCACCTGCCAGACCTCACGCGCGATGATCGCCAGCAGCAGCAGGATTGTCGCGCCATTGATCAGCAGGAACGTGACCACTACGTCGCGCGTCGGCTCAATCGGGGTCAGGCCGGTCAGGACGACGAAGGTCAGGAAGGCAGAGAACAGCGCAACGCCGACCGCGAGCGGCGCCAGCAGCTTGCGCCAGGTGCGCAAGCGTGGCTCTGCGATCGACGGGTCAACGGGTTGGCTCGACGTCTCTGCGCTCGTCATCTGCAATGATCAATGAATGCCGCCGGCTGCCCCAACGTGGGCGCCGGGTGATGCATTCCTACAACAATGTTGCTCAATTACGACAATATCGCGGCGCCCGAGCTCCTCCAGCTCGGGCGATTACGCAGTCAGCAATGAATAGACTTGCTCCAGCGTCTCAGCCGCCGGTGCGATAGACTTGGATATCGAGGTCGCGAATCTTCTTCCGCAGCGTGTTTCGGTTGAGTCCGAGCAGATCGGCGGCCCTGATCTGGTTGCCCCGCGTGGCCGCCAGAGCGGCCGTGAGCAGCGGCACTTCGATCTCGCGCAGCACGCGATGGTAGAGACCGGGCGGCGGCACGCCGTTGGGAAAGCCGGAGAAGTGCGAGGACAGATACATCTCGACCGCACCGCCGAGGTTATCCACAGTGTTCGGCGCGCTGCTGCCGGAGACCACCGCCGGCGGCGCCAACTCGCCATCGATGACAGAGGCGGTAATCACCTCCTGCGGGTAAAGCGCCGCGAGCCTGCGGGCCAAATTCTCCAACTCGCGGACATTGCCCGGCCAGCGATGCTGCTTGAGCCGCTCGAGCGCCGCGGCGTCGAGCTTCTTGGCCGGCAAGCCATCCTTTTCGGCCAATGCGAAGAAGTGCCGGACCAGATCCGGCAAATCCTCGATGTGCTCGCGCAGCGGGGGCAGCCGCAGCGGCACGACATTGAGTCGGAAGAACAGATCTTCGCGGAACAGCCCCTGCTGGATCAGGATGCGCAGATCCTTGTTGGAGGCAGCGACGATCCGCACGTCGGTCTTGATCGGGGTGCGGCCGCCGACGGTGGTGTACTCGCCCTGCTGCAGCACCCGCAGCAGCCGGGTCTGCGCTTCCATCGGCATGTCGCCGATTTCGTCGAGGAACAGCGTGCCGCCTTCCGCCTGCTCGAAGCGGCCGGACGCACGGGTGTTGGCGCCGGTGAAGGCGCCGCGCTCGTGGCCGAACAATTCCGACTCGATCAGGTCGCGCGGGATCGCCGCCATGTTGACGGCGACGAACGGGCCATTACGCCGCTTGCCGTAATCGTGCAGCGCACGCGACACCAGTTCCTTGCCGGTCCCCGACTCGCCAGAAATCATCACTGTCAGATCGGTCTGCATCAGCCGCGCCAGCACGCGGTAGATTTCCTGCATCGCCGGCGAGCGTCCGATCAGCGGGATCGAATCCATCTCGGCCTCGTCGGCCTGATTGCTGAGCCGCTCCTTGGGCTCGGCGAGAGCGCGGCCGACGATCGCGATCAACTCCTTCAAGTCGAACGGCTTCGGCAGATACTCGTACGCACCGCGCTCGGAGGCGCGGATCGCCGTCATGAAGGTGTTCTGCGCGCTCATCACGATGACCGGCAGGTTCGGCCGCATCTTCTTGATCCGCGGCAGCAGATCGAACGCGTTCTCGTCCGGCATCACGACGTCGGTGATGACGAGATCGCCCTCACCCTGACTGACCCAGCGCCACAGCGTCGCGGCGTTACCGGTCAGCCGAACCTCATAACCGGCGCGCGAGAGCGCCTGATTGAGCACCGTGCGGATGGCGGTGTCGTCGTCAGCGACGAGAATACTACCTACGGGCATTACTCGGTCCTCATCTTGCAGTCTCTGAGGCAGCAGACGACGCCGGCGCGTCCTCGCCGTTCATTGGATTGAGCGCCTTGACGCTGTTGAACGTCGGCATCAGCACGCGGAACGTAGTTTGCGCGGCTGCGACTCAC